>NZ_JBFRER010000224.1:0-6700 GCF_052114405.1 Streptomyces sp. M-16
TCCACGCGCACCGGGACCCTCTTGTGATCACCCTCCCAACACGCGTTCCGGTGCATCCGCGGGCGCTTGCCATAGACGTCATACCGACGCCGGGCCCCCTCACCACCCTTCAACCCAGCCCGCTCCCCCGCCGACAAGTCCTGCCGCACCGCGCGGTGGAACACCGACAGCGACGGCACCGGTCCCAGCGACGGGTCCTTCGCCGCACGAGCCACGAGCTCACGGTGCACCGCGGAGACATTCCCGCCCCACACCGCCAGCTGCTGCCGGATCTCCTGCGTCACGGTGAGCCTCGAACGCGGCTTCGGACCCATCCGCCCCTCACTGCGCCCCACGGACAGCCAGCTCCACACCGTCCGCTCCGACACTCCGGACACCGACGCCACCAACCGCACATGAGCCGACGTCAGCTCGCCCCGGGAATCCAACGACAGCAGACGGGCAACAGCCGCCTCACGCACTACAGCAGTTGGCATCACGACGTCCCCGGCGTCGGGGCACTCCCCGGCCATGCACATCACCCCCCAGACAAACGCCCCGCGAAGACGCTGTCCGCCCCTGCCCACCTCACACAGACACGCCGTGCAGCGTCACCCGAACGGAGACGCCCGGCTCAGGCGGACCGCCCAGATTGATGCAGGAGCCCACGGGGCAGCTCTTGCCTACAGACGGGGCTACGAAGGGGAACCATGGCGCGAAGGAAGTCGCTGGCGTCGCAGCTCATGCAGGCGTACCGCGACGCCCAAAAGGCCAAGGCAGCAGCGGCGAAGCAGGCAGAGACGGAGCGGCTGCGGCAGGCGCGCGCTGAGGAACGGGAAGTGGCCCGGCAGGCCAGGCAGGACGCGCGGAGAGAGCGGGAGCAGGCGCAGGCCTGGGTACGGGCCAAGAAGCAGAACGAGAGGGCGCGTACCGAGGAGGCACGCAAGGCCGATCAGATCGTCCGGGACCTGGAGAAGCGTGAAGCAGCCCGGACGAAGGCGGCCGAGCAGAAGAAGAAGGCCGCGGCGCGTGAGAAAGCCGAGGCCGACCGGCGAGCAAGCCAGCAGCTGAGCGAGGACCTGCGCCGTGAAGCCGCAGCCAAGACAGCCGAAGTCGAGGAGCAGGTCGAGCGCCTGAACTCCGTACTCACCGCCAGAGCGGGAGGACTGCACGCTCACCGTCTGCCGGTAGAGCAGGCCTTTCTCAGTAATGGCATCGACGCGATGACTAGCCACGTCGAAGGCGCACTCGGCCAGGTCAGCTACCCCAACGGACTTCGCGGCACGTGGCGTACGGCGTTCACACCCGAATCACGAGAGCTCGTGCTGGACGTCGAACTCCCAAGCCAGATGGCAGTACCGGCGGCCATGCAGTATCGCTACAAGGGTTCGCCTCCGCCCACGGTCGTCCCACAGCCTCGGAAAGACGCCGAAACCAAGGCCATGTACAGGGATCTCGTCGCCAGACTCGCGCTCCGCGCCATCGATGAAGCCCTCGCCGTGACACCACCCGCACTGGTCGACGTCGTGGCCTTCAACGGGCATGTCAATGCCAAGGACCGGGCTACAGGAAAGGCCATCCGACCCTGCCTGGTCAGCCTGCGTGCAGAGCGGAACACCTTCGAGGAACTCGTCCTGGACGAACCACAACTCGACCCCGTACAGACCCTGCACTACCTCAACGCCATCGTCTCTCAACACCCCTACGACCTGGAACCCGTCCGCCCAGTAGTCACGTTCGACCTAGCCAAATTCAAACTCGCACCCGAACACGACGTGGTCGCCGCCCTCGACAGCCGACCCGACCTACTCGCACTCGACCCCATCGAGTTCGAACACCTCATCCGGCGTCTGTTCGAGGCGAGGGGACTCAAGTCCTGGGTCACCCAGGCCTCACGCGACGACGGAATCGACGCAGTCGCCATCAGCGAGGAACCCCTGGTCGGAGGCCTCTGCATCATCCAAGCCAAACGCACCAAGAACCTCGTACCAGCGGAGACCGTCCGCGCACACGCCGCCATGGTCAACGACAAAGTCGCCTCCAAAGGCATCGTCGTCACCACCGCCTGGTTCGGCAAAGCAAGTCACGACTTCGCTCCACGCCACCGACTGGAACTCATCGACGGCCGACACCTCAAGGCACTCCTCCTCGAATACCTCGACATCGATGCCCTCATCGGACTCCCCAAGCTCCCACCCGGCTGGGCAACACGAGACCTCACCTGACACAGGGCCAGTAAGAAGACCGCCCCCAACACGCTCCATTCCAATCCCTACAGACTCGGCGCGAACTCCACCCCAGGTTCGGCAGCACTCTTCAGCAACAAATCAGCGCCGAACTTCAGAACACGAACCGTGCCACCACAAACCACCAGGTCACAGCACACGACACCTACTGAAAACTCAACGCCGAACCACTGAACAACCAACGCCGAGCATCAGTCGACCCGGTCCCCACCTCAGGTGATCTGGTCCGATTCGCCCGTCGTCTCAGGTGATCTGGTCGGTGTGACGGCTGGGCGGTGAAGTCGAGGAATCCGGGGCAGCCGTCGGTCAGGGGAATCCCGGAGTGGCTCGGCCCGGGCAGTCCCCGCCTGGTGCTTCAAGGCCGTGGGCTGCCCGGGCACTCTCGGGGTGCCAACCGCAGGTGTCAGGTGCCGAGCGTGCGGAAGAAGGCGCGGACGTCGGTGACGAACGCCTCCGGCTGCTCCAGCGCGAGGAAGTTGCCGCCGCGCTCCAGCTCGCTCCAGTGGGTGATGTTGTGGTCCCGCTCGGCGAAGCGGCGGATGGCGATGTCGGTGTGCAGAGCGACGGCCACGCCGGTCGGGACGGTGCCGCGCGGCTTCGGGGCCCAGGCGCTCGGGTCGTGGCCCGACTCGTAGTACAGGTTCGCCGAGGAGCCGGCCGTGCCGCTGAACCAGTAGACGCTGATGTTGGTCAGCAGGCGGTCGCGGCCCACGGCGTCCTCGGGGAGCTCGGTGGCGGGGTCCGTCCATTCCTTGAACTTCTCCGCGATCCACGCGAGTTGGCCGACCGGCGAGTCGTGCAGGCCGTACGCGAGGGTCTGCGGGCGGGTGGACTGGATGGCGTTGAATCCCATCTTGTCCTGCTGGAAGTCCTCAAGCCGCGCGAGGCGCTCCTGCTCGGACGCGGTCAGCCCCTCGAACTCGGAGGGGTCCCCGGAGGGGAAGGTGACCAGGCCGTTGACGTGGATGCCGATGACCCGGTCGGGTGCCTGGCGCCCCATCTCGGCGGCGATCCAGGCGCCGCCGCCCGTTCCCTGGACGCCGTACGAGTCGTAGCCGAGTCGGCCCATCAGTTCGACGAACGCGCCCGCGATGCGGCCGGTGTTCCAGCCGGCCTCGCCGAGCGGGCCGGAGAAGCCGGTGCCGGGCGTCGAGGTCACGATGACGTGGAACTCCTCCGTCAGCGGCCGGATGACGTCGGCGAACTGCACGAACGAACAGGGCCAGTCGTGCAGCAGGAGCAACGGGACGGCCGCCGGGTTCTGCGAACGGACGTGGAGGAAGTGAATGTTCTGACCGTCGATCTCGGTGGTGAACTGGGGGAACTCGTTGAGCTCCGCCTCCGCCTTGCGCCAGTCGAAACCGTCGGCCCAGTACGCGGCCAAGGCCTTGAGGTAGTCGGTGGGCACACCCCGGCTCCACCCGGCGCCGGGGATCTCGCTCCCCCAGCGGGTGCGCGCCAGCCGGTCGCGCAGGTCGTCGAGGTCGCCCTGCGGGACGTCGATGCGGAAGGGGTGGATCCGGGCGTCGGTGTTGCTGCTGTTCTCCATGGGTAAGACACTATTCTGGATATAGGCACGATTCCTTCCTAATGGCAGAACAGGCTAGGGCCCATGCTCGATACCTCCGCACGGTTGCTGCGCCTGCTCTCCCTCTTGCAGGCCCCGAGGTCCTGGCCGGGATCCGAACTGGCCGAGCGGCTGGGGGTGAGCGGCCGTACCGTCCGCAACGACGTCGACCGGCTGCGCGAGCTCGGCTATCCCGTGGACGCCACTCGCGGCGCCACGGGCGGCTACCGGCTGGGCGCCGGGGCGGCGATGCCTCCGCTGCTGCTCGACGACGAGGAGGCCGTCGCCGTGACGATCGCCCTGCGCACCGCCGCGCAGGGCGCCGTCCCCGGCGCCGAAGAGACCTCGCTTCGGGCGCTGGCCAAACTGGAACAGGTGCTGCCGTCACGGCTGCGCCGCCGGGTGCGGACCCTGATGGCGTACACCGTGGCCGTGCGCCCGGACCGTCCCGTGCCGGCCGTCTCCGCGGACGTGCTGACCGTTCTCGTGTCCGCCTGCCGCGACCGGGAGCGGCTGCGGTTCGACTACCTGGACCACGCGGGCTCGCCCACGCGCCGCTTGGTGGAGCCGTACCGGGCCGTGAACTGGGGACGGCGCTGGTACCTGGTGGCCTGGGACGTGGAGCGCGAGGACTGGCGTACCTTCAGGGTCGACCGGATCGAGCCCCGAACCCCGACCGGACCGCGCTTCGCCCCGCGCGAACCGCCCGGTGGCGACGTTTCCGCGTACGTCTCCCAACGGGTGTCGAGCGCCGCCTGGCGCTACCACGCGCGGGTGGTAGTCCGTGCGCCCGCGGCGGCGGTGATCGAGCGGATCAACCCGGCGGTGGGCACGGTCGAGGCCGTCGACGCCGACAGCTGCGTACTGGTCACCGGTGCGGACACGGTACAGACCCTCGCCGTCTACCTGGGCATGCTCGACTTCGACTTCGAGGTCAGCGAGCCCGGGGAACTGGTCACCCACCTCCGTCGACTCGCCGACCGCTACGCCCGCTCCACACCGGCTATCCGCCGGGGCGGAAAGACCCGCCAGGCCCGCTAACAACAGATCCGCCACCGCCGGACCGGACCTCCGGAGACAACTCAGGAGAACAGCCCAGGCGGACCCCATCAATTGAGATCCGCGTCAGGCAGCCGTCTCAACCCATCTGGTCGCCCCAGCTCACAGTCCCGGTCCGGACCAGATCGATTGAGACGGGACAATGCTCAACTAACCTGCGCAGTCCAATTCTGCCCACGGTTTGCGGTGGGCGATGCTGGCGCGCATGCTCCTCCGCCGAACACGCGCTGTCGCCCCGGACTTAGCAGAGTCAGAAGGAGCGTTCGGGCTGGCCTGAGAGTTTTTCACCGCATCGTGGGGCTCGGTGTATCTGCGCATTGCGCAGATTGGCCGACCCGTTCTCCACTGAGGGGGAGGGGGCTTGCCTGTGGTCTTGCCTTGGACTCGACAGAGGGGGCGGGGTGCATCCGCGTCATGTGAACGTGCGGTTCGTGGGGCCCGACGGGGTCGTGGTCCAGCTGCCGTGGCGGACCACGGCCGGGGAGGTGACTGTAAATCGTTCGGCTCTGTTCCGTAGTCGGTGGTGACGCTGTGTTCCCACTACGGGATGAGGATGCGGTGGCGGAGAAGGTCGAATCCAGCGCGGCCGTGCATCTGGCGCATGATCCTCTTGGTGCGGGTATTGACGCCCTCGGTGCGGCCGTTGTGGTAGTTCTCTGGGCGGGTGAGCAGGAGGCGGGCGAAGCGCTGCGGGGTTGTGACGGGTTTGGAGCCCTCAGCGCGGCCCTGGGTGATGTAGCGGACCAGAAGGTTGGCGCTGCCGGTATAGCCGAGCTCCTTGATCTCGCGCAGGAGGTGGGTGACAGGTACCGCAGGGTCTTCGGCCCGRCGCCGACGCAGGTGGTCACGGTAGGGGTCGACGAGTGTGGGCTTGTAGCGGGGCGCGCGGCGCTCTGCGGTGGGCTCCTTCATGCGGGCGTACCGCTTGACGGTGTTCAGGGAGACATCGAGGCGGCGGGCGCATTCGAGCAGGCCGACGCCCTGGTCGAGGAGATGGTGGACMCGCTGCCAGCGCTCGCGGGTGGTCTGCTCACGCACTCCGCCAGCCCGGGCGGGGTTCACGGCGGTGGCCCAGCACCCGGCGTGGGAGCGAACTTCGGCCAGGACCTTGCCGCACAGGTTGCTCCACAGGTGCCACCTGTCGCTGACCTGCACCGCGTCCGGCAGAGCCWTTCGGATCGCCTCGGCGTAGGTTGCCGAGCCGTCCCTGCACACGGTCTCGACGCCAGGGTGTTCGCGCAGCCACGCGACCAGGGTCTGGGCGGTGCGGTCGGGCAGGACGTCGATCCGCTCGCCGGTTTCGGCGTTGATGATCACGGTGGCGTAGCGGTGCCGACGCTTGAGGGCGAAGTCGTCGACCCCGATCACTCGCGGGACCCGCATGACCGGCGTGGGGATACGCAGGAGCAGACGAAGAGCGGTGGCGTAGGCGACCGGCACGGCCAGAGCYCTCGTGAGGCGGGCGGCCGCCCGGCCGCATAACTCCTTGACCACCTGCGAGACCTGCCTGGTCAGACGGGTAGTACGGCGCTGAAGACGCTCCAGAAGCCCGGGGACCTGTTCCCGGAATGTCTGCCGACGGCAGCCCAGCACCGGGCAGACCAGCCGCYTCACTCTCACCCGGACGGATACCCGGCGGCCGTCCACCGGCACGTCYGCCACCGTCCGCCACCGTCCGCCACCGTCCGCCAGTGATAGTCGTGCACCTTCGCGGTCGGCACCCCACACACCGGGCACGGCACCGGAACATCCCTGGTCCGCGCCGTCACCCGAACCACCTCACCGCCGTCCACCACACTCTCGACGACCAGCGCAGACAACCCTGAAAACACAACATTCACAAGAGAGT
>NZ_JBFRER010000225.1:0-5481 GCF_052114405.1 Streptomyces sp. M-16
GGGCGCGCAGGGCGCCGCCCACACCGCCCCCCAGGAAGCCCGCACCGCCGCGCACGGCGCCGCCCGGACCCCGCTGGCGATCACCCGGCTCGCCCAGGGCCCGGGCCACGACGTCGCGATCACCATCGACGACGGCCCCGACCCCCGCTGGACGCCGCAGGTCCTCCAGGTGCTGCGGCAGAACCACGTCAAGGCCACCTTCTGCATGATCGGGACCAACGCCCGGAAGTACCCGGACCTGGTGCGCGCGGTCGCCGCCGACGGGCACCGGCTGTGCGACCACACCTCCGACCACGACGAGACCATGGACCACAAGCCCGTCGCGTACCAGCGCCGGCAGATACTCGACGGCAAGGCCATGATCCAGAAGGCCGTCCCGGGCGTCGCCGTCGACTACTACCGCGCGCCGGGCGGCGCCTTCACCCCCGACAGCCGTGCGGTGGCCACCGAGAGCGGGATGCAGCCCCTGGGCTGGAGCGTGGACCCCAAGGACTGGAGCCGTCCGGGCCTGCCGGCGATCGTGTCCGCCGTGGAGGGCAAGCTGCCGCAGCAGCCGACCGTCCTGTTCCACGACGGCGGCGGCGACCGCAGCGAGACGGTCGCGGCGCTCAAGCAGTACCTGCCCTGGCTCACCGCGCGGGGCTACGCCTTCACCTTCCCGGTCCGCGCCACCCCGTAGCCCTCACCGGGCCGCGGCGACCGCGCGTTCCCGGTCGTCGAGGACCTCCAGCAGCCGGGCCGCGAACTCCCGCGGCCGCTCCGTGCAGCCCAGGTGCCCGCCCGGGAACTCGGCGAAGGCGGCCCCCGTCAGCTCCGCCAGCCGCCGGGCCGGCCCGTACAGTGCCGGCTGCGGGCGCGAGTCCCGTCCGGCTGCCGTGACCAGCCGCGCGGAGGCCTTCCGCAGGGCCGGCAGGTCCGCAGTGGTGCCCGTGAAGGAGCGCAGGACGTGCTCCAGGAAGAACGGCATGTTGCCGTACGCGCGCGGCATCATCTCCCGTACCTCGGGGGCCGGTTCGTCCGGCTCCCGCTCCGGCCGGGCCTCCCCGAGGCCCTCGCCGAAGCGCTTCATCGCGGGTCCGCCGCCCTCCTTCAGGAACAGCGCCCGGACCTCGGCGAACAGGGCCCGGTACGGTGCGGGGTCCTCCAGCACCTCCACCAGCGGCGGCTCGTGCGCCACCACCCGGCGCACCCGCTCCGGGTGGCGGGCCAGCAGGTCGAGCGCGACGATCGCGCCCGCGCTGCAGCCCAGGACGTACGCGGGCTCGTGCGGGGAGACCACGTCGAGCAGGCGGCACGCGTCGTCGGCCCAGTCCGCGGGCCGCTGTTCGGCGGGGGACCCGTCGAGGGTGCTGCGGGACTGGCCGCGCGGGTCCTGGGCGACGACGGTGTACCCGGCGTCGGCGAGCGCGGGGGCGATCGCCGCGTACACGGCGGCGTCGGCTCCGCCCCCGGGGATCAGCAGCAGTACGGGGCCGCTGCCCCGCGTCTCGTAGTACAGGGTCGCTCCGGGCACCTTGAGGGTGCGGGCTGTGGGCGTGTGCATCAGCGGTCCTCCCCGTCGTCCTGCGCGCCGTCCTGCGCGCCGTCTTGTGTACGGTCTTCCGCGTCGTCGCGGGACGGCCAGTTCTCCAGCGTCACGTGCAGCGCGTCGAGCGACCGCGCCCAGGACTCCCCCACCGTGCGGGAGTGGTTGAACCCGCCGCCGAGTTCGAGGTGGACGAAGCCGTGGAAGGCGCTGCGCAGCAGCCGGCCCGCGTCGGTCAGGTCCGGCTCGCGGAGCCCGTAGGCGCGCAGCATCCCGTAGGTCAGCTCGATGCTGCGGCGCAGGGCGGCGGAGTCCACCACCTCCTGCGGCCCCAAGCGCATCTGCGTCGCCTCGTACCGGCCGGGGTGTGCCAGGGCGTACGCCCGGTAGGCGTCGGCGAAGGCGACGAGCGCCTCCTTTCCGGAGCGGCCCGCGACGGCGTCCGCGATCCGCCCGGTCATCTCCTCGGACGCCAGCAGCGCGACCCGCACCCGCAGGTCCCGCAGGTTCCGCACGTGCGAGTACAGGCTCGCGTCCTTGACCCCGAAGTGCCGCGCCAGCGCGGACAGCGTCACCTTCTCGATGCCGGCCTCGTCCGCCATGGCGGCGGCCGCCGCCACGAGGACGGCGGCATTCAGTCCCGCACGTACCACGGGACATCCCCCCGATCGTTGCCTAGATCATCTAGGCAGAAACCTAGGGGGTCCAGGTTCTGGTTGTCCAGCCACATACGGCGGGAGCCGTCCCGGCGCGCTCTGCGCCCGGACGGCTCCCGTGTGGTCTTCCCGCGTGGCCGCTGCGCCTACTCGGCGATGTAGGTGTGGCCGCTGTAGGCGAAGACGAGGAGTTCGAGTTCGAGCTCCGGGTCCACCACGGTGCCCCCGGTCGGCTCGAAGTGTTCGTACCGGTTCCCGTTGAGGACCTTCACCTTCGCGTTCGTGTCCTCCACGTAGCGGACGCGCTCCAGCTCTTCGAGATTGGACGCGGGTCCGCCGCTGAGAATGACGTTCGGGCTCTGCACTGTCATGGTCGTCGTCTCCTTCGGCCGGGTGCGGAGGCAGCAGCCTCACTGCCTGCCCGCACAGGATCCGGGGTGCCGCTAAAGCTGGTCTTAAAGGGGAGGACCCGCGGGACCCGCGGGACCCGCGGGAGCCGCGGGATCCGCAGGCCCGGGGGAACCCGTGGGCCCTACGAGGCCCAGGCCCCCGGGGCGCGGAAGTCCCCGTCCCCGACGGGCCAGTGGGTCCGGGCCGGCCGGGGATCGGGCGGGGAGATCTCGGCGCCCATCATCCGTGCGGTGAGCAGCGCGGCGATGGCCGCGACCTCCTCCAGCGTGGGGGACCCGCCCACCACGTGGAAGGCCGCCTGCTGCAGCTGGGCCTCGGCGGGGCTCACAGCGGCAGGTTCCCGTGCTTGCGGCTGGGGCGCGGCACGTGCTTGCCGCGCAGCATCTCCAGCGCGTCGATGAGCCGGGACCTGGTCTCGGCGGGGTCGATGACGTCGTCCACAAGGCCTCGTTCCGCGGCGTAGTAAGGGTGCATGAGCTCGCTCTGGTACTCCTTGATCTTCATCTGGCGCACCGCGTCGGGATCGTCGGAGGCGGCGATCTCCCGGCGGAAGATGACGTTCGCGGCCCCTTCGGCGCCCATCACGGCGATCTCGTTGGACGGCCAGGCCAGCGCGATGTCCGCGCCGATCGAGCGGGAGTCCATGACGATGTACGCGCCGCCGTAGGCCTTGCGCAGGATCAGCGAGATCCGCGGCACGGTGGCGTTGCAGTACGCGTACAGCAGTTTGGCGCCGTGCCGGATCACCCCGCCGTGCTCCTGGTCCACGCCCGGCAGGAAGCCGGGTACGTCGACCAGCGTCACCAGCGCGATGCTGAAGGCGTCGCAGAACTGCACGAAGCGCGCGGCCTTTTCGCTCGCCTGGATGTCGAGGACGCCCGCCATGCACGACGGCTGGTTGGCGACGATGCCGACGGTCTGCCCGCCGAGCCGGGCCAGGGTGCAGACGACGTTCTGCGCCCACCCGGCGTGGATCTCGAAGTGCTCCCCGTGGTCGACGACCTCCTCGATCAGCTCGCGGATGTCGTAGGCCTGGTTGGGGCGCGACGGCACCAGGTCGGCCAGGCGCTCGCAGCGCCGCCCGGCCGGATCCTCGGTGTCGGCGGCCGGCGGCAGCTCGCGGTTGTTGGCGGGCAGCAGCGACAGCAGGTAGCGCACGTCCTCCAGGGCGCTCTGCTCGTCGTCGTACGCGAAGTGCGCGACGCCGGAGGTGCCCGCGTGGCTGTCGGCCCCGCCCAGGGTCTCGCTGGTGACGGCCTCGCCGGTGACCGCCTGGACCACGTCGGGACCCGTGATGAACATCTGGGAGGTGCCGCGGACCATGAAGACGAAGTCGGTCAGCGCGGGGGAGTAGGCCGCCCCGCCGGCGCACGGGCCCATGACCACGGAGATCTGCGGGATGACCCCGGAACTGCGCACGTTGCGGGTGAAGATGCCGCCGTAGCCGGCGAGCGCGGTGACGCCCTCCTGGATGCGGGCGCCGGCGCCGTCGCACAGGCCCACCAGGGGAGCCCCGGTGGTCTCGGCGAGGTCCATCAGCTTGTGGATCTTCTGGGCGTGCGCCTCGCCCAGCGCGCCGCCGAAGACGCGGAAGTCGTGGGCGTACGCGAAGGCGGTCCGCCCGTGGACCAGGCCCCACCCGGTGATGACGCCGTCGGTGTGCGGCTTCCTGTACTCCAGGCCGAAGCCGGTGGCACGGTGCCGGCGCAGCCCCTCGATCTCGGTGAACGTCCCCTCATCGAAGAGGAGTTCGAGACGTTCGCGGGCGGTCAGCTTCCCCTTGGCGTGCTGGGCCTCGGTCGCCTTCTCGCTCGGACCGCGTACCACCTGCTCCCGCAGGACGGCGAGCTCCGCCGTGCGTTCCCGCAGTGACGCGAACCGGATCTCCTCCTGGGTGCTCATGAGGACCCCTTTCGACGCAGACGCGCCGGTCCGGCCGGTGCGCGGCGACGAGCGTCCGGCGGCGGGCTAAAGCCGGGCTTGCACGCGGCCCCCGGAGACCGCCGGCGGCTCCGCCCGGAACCCGGGACACCCCCTACCCGGCCCGCGCGGACCCCACTGCGCGGGCCGCGCCCGGGACTTCGGGCGCCGGGGTGCGTATCAGTGGAACGTCACGTCCGAACCGCCGGAGGCCACTGTGAAGGAAATCCTCGACGCGATCGCCGCGTCGACCGCATCTGGCAGCGGTTCTCCCGCTGTCACCGCCGCCGACTTCGCGGCCCTGCCGCTGCCCGAGTCGTACCGTGCGGTGACCGTGCACAAGTCGGAGACGGACATGTTCGCGGGCATCGCGACCCGCGACCGCGACTCCCGCAAGTCCCTGCACGTCGAGCGGGTACCGCTGCCCGAGCTCGGGCCCGGCGAGGCCCTGGTGGCCGTCATGGCCTCCTCGGTCAACTACAACACCGTCTGGAGCTCGATCTTCGAGCCGCTGCCGACCTTCGGCTTCCTGGAGCGCTACGGCAGGATGTCCCCGCTCGCCGCGCGCCACGACCTGCCGTACCACATCCTCGGCTCCGACCTGGCGGGCGTCGTGCTGCGCACCGGCCCCGGCGTCAACCGCTGGCACCCCGGCGACGAGGTCGTCGCCCACTGTCTGTCGGTGGAGCTGGAATCGGCGGACGGGCACAACGACACGATGCTCGACCCGGAGCAGCGGATCTGGGGCTTCGAGACCAACTTCGGCGGCCTCGCCGAGATCGCGCTGGTCAAGTCGAACCAGCTGATGCCCAAGGCGCACCACCTCAGCTGGGAGGAGGCCGCGTCCCCGGGCCTGGTCAACTCGACCGCGTACCGCCAGCTGGTCTCCCGCAACGGTGCCGGGATGAAGCAGGGCGACAACGTCCTGATCTGGGGCGCCAGCGGCGGCCTCGGCTCCTACGCCACCCA
>NZ_JBFRER010000226.1:0-5462 GCF_052114405.1 Streptomyces sp. M-16
GGGGTCCGGGGGCGGAGCCCCCGAAGGGTCCGGGCGGAGCCCGGGGAACGGTGGAAGGGCGGGTAGGGGACCAGCCCCGCGCAGCGGCAACCCATCCGCACCCGGCCCGGGATCCGCACCCGGCCCGGGATCCGCACCCGGCCCGGGATCCGCACCCGGCCCGGGATCCGCACCCGGCCCGGGATCCGCACCACCCGGGCCGGGCCGGGCCGGCCCGGCCCGGCCCGGCCAGGCCCGGCCAGGCCCGGCCAGGGCCGTCGGACAGCGCCCGGCCAGGGCAGAGGCACGGACACCGCCCGGCCAGGGCACGGGTACCCTGGAGTGTCCCCGTCCGTCAAAACCCTGGAGCCCGGCTGTGCGCATCGACCTGCACACCCACTCCACGGCCTCCGACGGCACCGACACCCCCGCCGAGCTGGTCGCCAACGCCGCCGCGGCCGGGCTGGACGTCGTCGCGCTGACCGATCACGACACCGTCGGGGGATACGCCGAGGCCCTCGCGGCCCTGCCGCCCGGTCTCACGCTCGTGACCGGCGCCGAGTTGTCCTGCCGTCTCGACGGGGTCGGGATGCACATGCTCGCGTACCTCTTCGACCCGCAGGAGCCCGAGCTCTCCCGTGAGCGCGAGCTCGTGCGCGACGACCGCACCCCGCGCGCGCAGGCCATGGTCGGCAAGCTCCGGGCGCTCGGCGTGGACGTCACCTGGGAGCAGGTGGCCCGGATCGCCGGTGCCGGCTCCGTGGGGCGCCCGCACATAGCCACCGCCATGGTCGAGCTCGGAGTGGTGCCCACCGTCTCCGACGCGTTCACCGCGGACTGGCTCGCCGACGGCGGCCGCGCCTACGCCGAGAAGCACGAGCTCGACCCCTTCGACGCCATCCGCCTGGTCAAGGCGGCCGGCGGGGTCACCGTCTTCGCGCACCCCGCCGCCGTCAAGCGCGGCGAGTGCGTGCCCGAGTCGGCGATCGCCGCCCTCGCGGCCGCCGGTCTGGACGGCATCGAGGTGGACCACATGGACCACGACGCCGCCACCCGCGACCGGCTGCGCGGCCTCGCGGCCGACCTCGGCCTGCTGACCACCGGGTCCAGCGACTACCACGGCAGCCGCAAGACCTGCCGCCTCGGGGAGTACACGACCGACCCCGAGATCTACGGCGAGATCACGCGCCGCGCCACCGGGGCCTTCCCCGTTCCGGGCGCCGGCGGATCCGCCGCCCGCGCCTGAGCGGCGCGCGGCCCTTCCCCACACCCTCTTCTCGTAACACCCCTCACCTGCAAGGCATCACTGTGTTTGATTTCGCCGTCTTCGGATCCCTTTTTCTCACGCTTTTTGTGATTATGGACCCCCCGGGGATCACGCCGATCTTCCTCGCCCTGACCTCGGGGCGCGCCGCCAAGGTCCAGCGCCGCATGGCCTGGCAGGCCGTCTGCGTGGCCTTCGGGGTCATCGCCGTCTTCGGCATCTGCGGCCAGCAGATCCTGGACTACCTGCACGTCTCCGTCCCGGCGCTGATGATCGCGGGCGGTCTGCTGCTCCTGCTCATCGCGCTCGACCTGCTCACGGGCAAGACGGACGAGCCCAAGCAGACCAAGGACGTCAACGTCGCCCTCGTCCCGCTGGGCATGCCGCTGCTGGCCGGTCCCGGTGCGATCGTGTCCGTGATCCTGGCCGTGCAGAAGGCCGACGGCTTCACCGGTCAGGTCTCCGTGTGGTGCGCGATCATCGCCATGCACGTGGTGCTGTGGCTGACCATGCGCTACTCGCTCGTGATCATCCGGATCATCAAGGACGGCGGCGTCGTCCTGGTCACCCGCCTCGCGGGCATGATGCTGTCGGCCATCGCCGTCCAGCAGATCATCAACGGCGTGCTCCAGGTCGTCCACGGAGCCTGAGACCGCATGCGAACGCCCCCGCACCCATCGGGATGCTGTTGGTTAATTCGGGGTCTCCTTCGCCCCGTCGGGCTTCGGCTCGACGGGGCGAAGTGCTGCGAAGTGGCTGGTGCGGGTGCAGGCCCTGCGTGTGTCGGTGAGGTGGGCGTCGAGGCGGGCGAGGTTGATCGCGGCGCCGGTCAGCTGGTGCTGGAGGCTGGTCTTCGCGAGACCGCGGTAGCGGGATCTACGCAGGCCGCAGCGCCCAACGGCCTGGGAGATGGTGCCCTCAACTCCGGCGCGGGACTTGTATCGCTCCTTCCAGGTGTCGGTGTCCTGGTCGGCGCGGGCCTGGCGGAGGGCTTCGTGTTCCTCGCGGGGCCGCAGGGTCAGGCGCCGGCCGACGTTGGAAGTGGTGCACTGCTCGCGGACCGGGCAGGGCCGGCAGTCCGCGCTGTTGAAGCGGACCCGGATGACGGAAGTGCCGGCCTGGGAGCGGTCGGGGTTCCATCGGGTGGTGGTCTTGCCGCCGGGGCAGGTGACCTGCTCGCCCGCCCAGTCGATGGTGAACTCGTCGCCGGTGAAACCGCCACCCGAGGCTGCCTGGTGGCTGATGACGGCGGCAGCCGGGCCGGTGAGCGTGATGCCGTACTGACGGCGGGTGCTGACCAGCAGATGAGCGTCGACATATACGGCGTCGACCAGATGCTCACTGGGCAGACGGCCCGACTCGGCGAGCTGGGCGTGCACCGTCTCGGTCATCGACATGTCGGAAACCGTCGCCACGGTGGTGGCCACGTTCGTGATCAGGTTCGGGGTGTCCGCCTGGCAGGTCTCGGTGAGGTGGACCTTGTATCCGTCCCACATGATGTCCCGTTTGACGCCGACGCGCGCTGCGGTGTCATAGGGCGTGACCAGGCGTAATGCGCCCGGCGGGCGGTCTTTTGGGTCCCGGCGCCTCACCTCGCCCTCCACCAGGTGGAAGTGCTGGACCCACACCTGGCGCAGAATCTCCACCTGCCCAAGCATCCGCAGTTCTTCGGGTGCTCCGGGTGAGAGGACGGCCTCAAGCAGCCGCATCCCGTCACGGCCGATCCGCAGACCCACCTCGTTCCGCTTGGTGCGGGACTTGGGGAACCGGGACTCCTCGGCCCTGGTGGCGTAGTGCGTGAACCAGTCCGGCTCCGCAGCCTGGCCCAGCCAGTCGGGAGCCGCCCGCGCGAGCGCGTTCAACGCTGAGCGCAGGGTTTCCGCGACCAGCTCCAGCCAGCCCAGCTCACGCGCTGCGGACTGCACGTGCGTGGAGTCGGTCCTCGCCCTGCCCGCCGTCTTGAGCAGCCCGTTCTCCTGGGCCGCGGCCAAGATGCCGTCCATCACCCGCCGCCCGGCATCCGCCTCGACCAGACGGTCCCGGAACTCCGACAGCACCGAGAAGTCGAACCCCGGATCACCCAGCTCCAACGCGAGTGCGTACTTGAAATCGATCCTCGCCCGGACCGCCTCAGCGGCCTGCCGGTCGGTGAGCCCCTCCACGAACTGCAACACCAGCACGAGCGCCAGCCGGCCCGGCGACCAGGCGGGCTTCCCCCGCACCGGGAACAGATCCGCGAACTGCCCGTCGCTGAACAGGCCACCCAGCTCGTCCCGGATCCGGATCGCCAGACTGCCCTTCGGGAAGGCCGCCCGCACCACCCGCACCGTCTCCACCGGGACCTCACCAAGATCCCCTGGATGCATCGACATCGACACCCTCCCCAAACGACAACGTCGGCTCCCAAGACCACAACCAGGTCTTGGGAGCCGACGTCACGCCAGGCCCCGAATTAACCAACAGCATCCCATCGGGTGCGGGGGCGCCGTCGGAAGCATCAGGAGGACGCCGTCTCGGCCGGTCGGATGAGGATGCGCTGGCCCACCGCGGCGGCCTGCTGCACGATCCGGTTGACGGAGGCCGCGTCCACGACGGTGCTGTCCACGGCGGACCCGTCGACGTCGTTCAGGCGCAGAATCTCGAAGCGCATGGCTTCTCCCTTCGTCGGTGTTCTCCTTGCGAAGGGTTCAACGGGCGGCGCACCAGAAACATTCCCTACGCTAAGGAAATTTTTTCCTTAGCTAACTACCGAGCGCTCAAGGATCGCCAAAAGGTCACTAGAGAATCGGCTGTGACCTGCGGATTCTCGGCGTTCGGCGAGTGCTCGGCGGCTTCGACCAGGACCCGGGAAGCGCCCAGCCGGACGGCCATCTCGTCCATCAGCGGCACCGGCCAGGCGTAGTCGACCGTCCCCGACAGCACCAGCTTCGGCAGCGGCACCGCCGCCAGCTCCGCCACCCGGTCCGGCTCCGAGATCAGCACCCGCCCCGTGGCGATCAGCTGCTCCGGCACGGTGCCCAGCCAGCGCTCGCGCAGGAACTCCGCCAGCTCCGGGGCGTCGGGGACCGCGTCCTCGGGATCGTGGGCCCGCATCGCCTCCCACACCCCCGGCATGTCCTCCCGCATCGCCTCCAAGGCTGCGACCAGCAGCTTCGTGCGTGCCCGCTGCTCCTCGGCGATCGCCCCCGGCCCGCTGCTCATCAGCGTGAGGGAGGCGAAGGGGGAGGCGTCGCGCAGCACCGCCGCGCGGGCGACGAGCCCGCCCAGGGAGTGGCCGACCAGGTGCAGCGGCCCACCGCCGAGCGCCGTGGCCTGCGCCAGGACGTCCCGGCCCAGCTCTTCCAGCCCGTACGCGGACTCCTCGCGCGGCCCGGGGCTCTGGTACTGGCCGCGCCCGTCGACGGCCACGACCCGGTAGCCGGCCGCGGCCAGGGGCTCCAGCAGGGCGATGAAGTCCTCCTTGCTGCCGGTGAACCCGGGGAGCAGGAGGACGGTGCCGCGCAGGGGCTCCCCGGCCTCGTGCACGGCGAACCCGCCGCGGGCGGTCGTCAGGCGGTACGCGCGGGCGGCGGGCGGCAGGGTGAGGCGCGGCGGCTTGCTCATGGCCCCGAGGTTACCGGCCCGTACGTCCGGGTACGAGGACGGCCCCGGCCCCCTGGGAAGGGGACCGGGGCCGTCGTACGGGTGTGAGCCCTACGCCTCCGGAGCGGTCTCCGCGACCTTGCGGGTCCGGGTGCGCTTCGGCTTCGCGGGAGCCTCGGCGGCGGCGTCGGCGACCGGTGCGGCCTCGGCGGCCTTGCGGGTCCGGGTGCGCTTCGGCTTGGCGGCGGCCTCGGTGACCGCAGCGGCCTCGGCGGCCTTGCGGGGGGCCCGGGTGTGGCGGGCCTTGACGGGCTCCACCGGCGGGGCCATCTGGAAGTCCGGCTCGTCCACGGCGGGAGCGGCGACCTTGCGGGGACGACGCACCTTCACCGGCGCCTCCTCCACCACGAGGGCGGCGGTGGCGAGCGGCGCGACCGGGGTCTGGGTGGGCTTGCGGGTCCGGGTGCGCTTCGGCTTGACCGGCGTCTCCTCGGACACGGCCGGAGCCGGGACCTCGACGACGGCCGGAGCCACGGGCGCCTCGACCACGGGGGCCTGGACCACGACGGCCGGAGCCACGGGCGCCTCGACCACGGCGGCGGCCTCGGCCACCACGGCCGACGCGGCGACCCGGGTG
>NZ_JBFRER010000227.1:0-9365 GCF_052114405.1 Streptomyces sp. M-16
TCGACTGGGACGCCGGAGCCGTCTCCCTCCTCACCGAAGCCACCCCCTGGCAGCCGGGCGAAGAGCGCCCCYGCCGCGCCGCCGTCTCCTCCTTCGGCATCAGCGGCACCAACGCCCACCTCATCCTCGAACAGGCACCCCCCACCGAGCCCGGAGCCGAAACCGGAGCCGAGCGGCCGGCCGACGCCCCGGTGGTGCCGTGGGTGGTCTCCGGCCGCAGCGAAGCGGCCCTGCGCGCCCAGGCGGCGCGGCTGCACGAGCGGCTGACGGAGCTCCCCGATGCCTCGGCCGCGGCGGTCGGSCGGGCCCTGGCCCGGACCCGTACGCAGTTCCCGCACCGGGCGGCCGTGGTGGCGGGCGACCGCGAGACGCTGATGACGGGGCTGGCGGCGCTGGCCTCGGGCGGCGGCGAGGTGGAGGGCGTCGCCTCCGCGCGGGGGCGGCTGGCGTTCCTCTTCACGGGGCAGGGCAGCCAGCGGGTGGGGATGGGGCAGGAGCTGTACGCCGCGTTCCCGGTGTTCGCGGCGGCCTTCGACGAGGTCTGCGACGCCCTGGAGGCGCACGGGCAGCCGGTGCGCGGGGCGCTGGCCGACCCGGAGGCGATCCACCGCACGGAGTTCGCGCAGCCGGCGCTGTTCGCGATCGAGTCGGCGCTGTTCCGGCTGTGGGAGTCCTGGGGTGTGCGGCCGGACGTGGTGGCCGGGCATTCGGTCGGTGAGCTGACGGCGGCCTACGTGGCCGGGGTGCTCTCCCTCGACGACGCGGCCCGGCTGGTGGTGGAGCGCGGGCGGCTGATGCAGGCGCTGCCGGCGGGCGGCGCGATGCTCGCGGTGCAGGCGTCGGAGGAGCGGGTGCTGCCGGTGCTGGTGGGCCTGGAGGAGTCGGCCGTGCTGGCGGCGGTCAACGGCCCCGAGTCGACGGTCGTGTCCGGTGACGAGGAGGCGGTCTCCGCGGTCGCCGCGCGCCTGGAGGAACTGGGCGTCCGGACGCGCCGCCTGACGGTAAGCCACGCCTTCCACTCGCCGCACATGGACGCGATGCTGGAGGAGTTCCGGGCCGTCGCGCGGGGCCTGGAGTTCCGCGCCCCGGCGATCCCGGTGGTCTCGACCCTGACGGGGCGGCTCGCCACGGCGCGGGAGCTGGGCTCCGCCGACTACTGGGCCGACCACGCGCGCCAGGCCGTACGGTTCCACGCGGCGGTGCGCACGCTGCGGGACGAGGGCGTCACCGCGTTCGTCGAGCTGGGCCCGGACGGACCGCTGACGGCGATGGCCCAGGCGGAGGCCGAGGCGGGCGCGGGAACGGGCGCCGGGACGGGGTCCGATGCGGGGTCCGATGCGGGCGCCGGGATCCCGGCGGTGTGCGTGGCGTCGCTGCGCAAGGACCGCCCGGAGCCGCAGGCCGTGATGACGGCCCTCGCGCGGCTGCACGTCCGGGGCGCGGTGGCGGTGGACTGGCAGGGCGTGTTCGGCGGTGACGGCAACGACCCCGTGGACCTGCCCACGTACGCCTTCCAGCGCGAACGCCACTGGCTGGACGCGGCGGAGGCGCGGGGCGACCTGGGCGCGGCGGGGCTGGCGGCGGCCGAGCACCCGCTGCTGGGGGCCGCGGTGGAGCTGGCCGACGGGCAGGGGCACCTGTTCACGGGCCGGCTGTCGCTGGCGGCCCTCCCGTGGCTCGCCGACCACGCGGTGCTGGGCTCGACCCTGCTGCCGGGAACGGCGATGGTGGAGCTGGCGCTGCTGGCCGGGTTCCGGCTGGGCACGCCCGTCGTCGAGGACCTGACGCTGGAGGCGCCGCTGCCGCTGGACGGGGTCGAGGTGGACGTGCAGCTGGTCGGCGGCCCGCAGGACGGTTCGGGGAAGCGGCAGGTCCGGCTGTACTCCCGCACGGCGCAGGGCGTCGAGTGGGTCCGGCACGCGACGGGCACGCTCGCCCCGGCCCCGCTCGACACGGTCACGGTCGCCGACGCGCCGTCCGCCGGGGCCTGGCCTCCGGCGGGGGCGGTCGCGATCGGGACGGACGGCCTCTACGAGCGGCTGGCCGAGCACGGTTACGCGTACGGGCCGGCGTTCCAGTGCCTGCGCGGTGCCTGGCGCGACGGGGAGGACGTCTACGCGGAGGTGGGCCTGCCGCCGGGTGCGGCGGGTTCCGGTGAGGACGAGGACGCACTGTTCACCGTGCATCCGGCGCTGCTGGACGCGGCGTTGCACGTGCTGGCCCTGGAATCGCTGCCGCGGGAGGGCGAGCCGGCGCGGTTCCGGCTGCCGTTCGCGTGGAGCGATGTGCGGCTGTTCGCCACGGGGGCCTCGGAGTTGCGGGTCCGGCTGTCGCGGAGCGGGCCGGACGAGGTGTCACTGGCGGTGTCGGACGGGGACGGCAACCCGCTGTTGTCGGTGGGTTCCCTGTCGGTGCGGCCGGTGGCGGCGGCCGAGCTCTCGGCCGCTCCGGGTGTGCGCGACGGGCTCTTCGGGATCGACTGGACGCCGCTGTCCACCCGGGTCGAGGGGCCCGTGGTGGCGCCGGCGGTGCTGGGCGAGGACCCGTACGGGCCGTCGGGAGCGGACGCGTATCCGGACCTGGCCTCGCTTCCCGAGCCCGTCCCGCCGGTCGTGGCGCTCTTCGCCGCGGAGTCCGGTGAGGACGTGCCCGCGGCGGTCCACGCGTCGACCGCCGCGCTGCTGGCGACCGTGCGGGAGTGGCTGTCCGAGGAGCGGTTCGCGTCCTCGCGGCTGGCCGTGGTGACCCGCGGTGCGGTGGCGGCCGGGGAGGACGACCACGTACGGGATCCGGCGGCGGCGGCGCTGTGGGGTCTGGTGCGTTCGGCCCAGACCGAGTACCCGGGGCGGCTGCAGGTCGTGGACCTCGACGGCACCGAGGTCTCCCGTACGGCGCTGGCGACGGCGCTGGCCTGTGGTGAGCCGCAGTTCGCCGTCCGCGAGGGCGCGGTGTCGGTGCCGCGGCTGGTGCGGACCGGCGGCCCGACGGCGGGACTCGTCCCGCCCGGGGACGGCGGCGACTGGCGGCTGGACGTGACCGCCAAGGGGACGTTGGAGAACCTGGCGCTGCTGCCGACCCCCCGCACCCCCCTGGAACCCGGACAGATACGCATCGACGTCCGCGCCGCGGGCCTCAACTTCCGCGACGTCCTCATCGCCCTCGGCATGTACCCCGGAAACGAAGCACTCATACCACCGTCACCGACCACCGCATGGCCACCCACACCCCCCACCACCTCACCCACACACAAGCAGCCACCCTCCCCGTCGTCTACCTCACCGCCTACTACGCCCTCCACGACCTCGCCCACATCCAACCCGGACAAAAACTCCTCATCCACGCCGCCACCGGAGGCGTCGGCATGGCCGCCCTCCAACTCGCCCACCACTGGGGCATCGAAGTCTTCGCCACCGCCAGCCCCCACAAATGGCCCACCCTGCGCGCCATGGGACTCGACGACGACCACATCGCCTCCAGCCGCACCCTCGACTTCGAACAACACTTCCTCAACACCACCAAAAACACCGGCGTCGACGTCATCCTCGACTCCCTCGCCGGCGACTTCGTCGACGCCTCACTACGCCTCCTCCCCCACGGCGGCCACTTCCTCGAAATGGGCAAAACCGACATCCGGAACCCCGAGGACATCGCACACACCCACCCCGGCATCACCTACCAACCCTTCGACCTCCAAGCCGACACCACCCCCGACCACATCCAGCACATGCTCACCCACCTCACCAACCTCCTCACCCAAAACCACATCACCCCCATCCCCACCACCACCTGGAACACCCACCAAGCACCCCAAGCCCTCCGCCACCTCCGCCAAGCCCGCCACACCGGCAAAATCGCCCTCACCCACCCCACCCCCCTCAACCCCAACGGCACCATCCTCATCACCGGCGGCACCGGCACCCTCGGCGCCCACACCGCCCGACACCTCATCACCCACCACAACGCCAAACACATCCACCTCATCAGCCGCCAAGGCCCCCACACCCCCACCGCCCAACAACTCCACACCGAACTCACCAACCTCGGCGCCCACACCACCATCACCGCCTGCGACACCACCGACCGGACGCGCTCGCCAGGCTCCTCGACGGCATCCCGGACGAACACCCGCTGACGGCCGTCATCCACACCGCCGGCATCCTCGACGACACGCTGCTGGAAGGCCTCACGCCCGAGCGGCTGCACGAGGTACTGCTCCCCAAGGTGGACGCGGCCTGGAACCTGCACGAGCTGACCCGCCACGCGGACCTGAGCGCGTTCGTCCTCTTCTCCTCGATCGCCGGCACCCTCGGCAACGCAGGGCAGGCCAACTACGCGGCGGCCAACACCTTCCTCGACGCCCTCGCGGAGTACCGCCGCTCCCAGGGGCTGCCCGGTTCCTCCCTCGCCTGGGGCCTGTGGGACCAGACGAGCGGCATGACGGGCGCCCTGGACGAGACGAGCCGCGCCAGGATCGGCCGCAGCGGGGTCGCCCCGATGCCCGTCGAGGAGGCCCTGGAGCTGCTCGACGCCGCGCTGGTCTCGGACCGCGCCGTGACCGTCCCGGCCCACCTGGACCTCGCCGCCCTGCGCCGCCGGGCCGACGAGGGCACCCTGCCCGTACTGCTGAGCACCCTGGTGAAGCCCCGACTGCCCCGCGCCGGGGCGCGCCCCGGCGCGACGGGCCCGGCGGGTGCCGGCAGCCAGGCCCTGGCGAAACTCGTGGGGCTGCCCGCCGCCGAGCGGACCAGGGCGCTGCTGGACCTGGTCCGTACCCAGGCCGCCACGGTGCTCGGACACTCCACGACGGAAGCCGTCGATCCCGAACGCCCCTTCGGTGAGATCGGTTTCGACTCGCTGACCTCGGTCGAGCTGCGCAACCGGATGAACGCGGCGACGGGCCTGCGCCTGTCGGCCACGCTGGCGTTCGACCACCCCACCCCGGCGGCCCTGGCCCGCCACATACACGAACTGCTCGACGGAGCCACGGCCGCGCCCGCGCCGGCGATGGCGACGGCGACGGCGCCCACCGCCGCGGCACCCGGCGCGGCGGACGAGCCGATCGCCGTCGTGGCGATGAGCTGCCGCTATCCGGGCGGTGTCGCCTCGCCCGAGGAGCTGTGGCGGCTGGTGGCCGAAGGCACCGACGCCATCGCGGAGTTCCCCACCGACCGCGGCTGGGACACCGCGGGCCTCTACCTGCCCGAGCCCGGGACCCCGGGCAGGACGTACACCCGGCACGGCGGCTTCCTGTACGACGCCCCGCTCTTCGACGCCGAGTTCTTCGGCATCAACCCGCGCGAGGCCACCGCGGCCGACCCGCAGCAGCGGCTGCTGCTGGAGACGGCCTGGGAGGCCTTCGAACGCGCGGGCATCGACCCGGCGACGCTGCGCGGCAGTGACACGGGGGTCTTCGCGGGCACCAGCTCCCAGGACTACACGGCGCTGCTGGACTCCGCCCCCGACAGTGCGGGCGGCTACCGGCTCACGGGCAGCTCGGCGAGCATCATCTCCGGCCGGGTCGCCTACACCTTCGGGCTGGAGGGTCCGGCGGTCAGCATCGACACGGCGTGTTCCTCGTCGCTGGTGGCCATCCACCTCGCGGCCCAGGCGCTGCGCCAGGGCGAGTGCTCGCTCGCGCTGGCCGGCGGGGCCTCCGTACTGGCGACGCCGACGCTGTTCGTCGAGTTCAGCCGGCAGCGGGGGCTGGCCCCCGACGGCCGCTGCAAGGCCTTCTCCGCCGACGCCGACGGCACGAGCTGGGGCGAGGGCGTGGGCCTGGTGCTGCTGGAGCGGCTCTCCGACGCCGAGCGCAACGGGCGCCGGATCCTCGGGGTGATCCGGGGCAGCGCCGTCAACCAGGACGGTGCCAGCAACGGTCTGACGGCGCCCAACGGCCCGTCCCAGGAGCGGGTGATCCGCCAGGCCCTCGCCWMCGCCCGCCTSSARCCYRCCGACGTCGAYGCSGTCGARGCSCACGGCACSGGCACCMSCCTCGGCGACCCCATCGAGGCCCAGGCCCTCCTCGCCACCTACGGCCAGAACCGGGCCGAGGGGCTGCCGGTGCACCTGGGCTCGGTGAAGTCGAACATCGGCCACACCCAGGCGGCCGCCGGCGTCGCGGGCGTGATCAAGATGGTCATGGCGATGCGCCACGGCATCCTCCCCAAGACCCTGCACGCCGAGGAGCCCACCCCGCACGTCGACTGGAGCGCCGGCTCCGCCCGGCTGGCCACCGAGTCCGCGCCCTGGCCCGAGACGGGCCGGCCGCGCCGCGCCGCGGTCTCCTCGTTCGGCATGAGCGGTACCAACGCCCACCTGGTCCTGGAGGCCGCGCCGACCGCGGAGCCGCAGCCCGCGGAGCGGGCCGGGGCCGGTCCGGCCGCTGCCTCCGCGACAGCCGGCTCCCCGGTTCCCGGCGCGGTCCCCTGGCTGCTGAGCGGGCGTTCCGCCGACGCCCTGCGGGCGCGCGCCGGGCAGCTGCTGGGCCGTCTCGACGCCGACCCCGGAGCCGGTGTCGCGGACCTCGCACGCGCCCTGGCGACGACCCGGGCCGCCTTCGAGCACCGCGCGGTGCTCGTGGGAGCGGACCGGGACGAGCTGCGCGAGGGGCTCGCGGCCCTCGCTCGGGGCGACGCGGCGCCGCCGCTGACGCAGGGCCTCGCCCGGTCCGGGCACCAGGCGGTGTTCGTGTTCCCCGGACAGGGATCCCAGTGGCAGGGCATGGCGCTGGAGCTGCTCGGCGACTCGCAGGTGTTCCGGGAGCGGATGCGCGAGTGCGCCGAGGCGCTGGCCCCGCACACCGACTGGGACCTCTTCGACCTCCTGCACGGCAGGCCGGGGGCACCGGCGATGGACACCGCCGAGACGATCCAGTGCGCGCTGTTCTCGGTCATGGTGTCGCTGGCAGCGCTGTGGCGCTCGTACGGCGTCGAACCGGCGGCGGTCATCGGCCACTCCCAGGGCGAGATGGCGGCGGCGTGCGTGGCCGGCGCGCTCACCCTGGAGGACGCCGCCCGCGTCGTGGCGCTGCGCGCCCGGGCCCTCGACACCCTGCACGGCAGCGGCGGCATGCTGTCCGTGCCCCTGCCGCACACCGAGGTCGTGGAGCTGCTGCGGCGGTGGGACGACCGGCTGTCGCTCGCGGCCGTCAACGGTCCGCGCTCCACCGTGGTATCCGGCGACGTCGAGGCGCTGCGCGATATGCACGAGCACTGCACCGCCGAGGGAGTGCGCAGCAAGGTGCTGCCCGTCGGCTACGCCTCGCACGGCCCGCACGTCGAGGCCGTCCGGGAGCGTCTCGCCGAGGTGCTGGCGCCCGTGGCCCCGCGGCCCTGCGACATCCCCTTCTACTCGACCGTCACCGCGGGCCCCGTCGACACCACCGGCCTGGACGCCGGGTACTGGTACCGCAACCTCCGCGGCACCGTCCGCTTCTCGGAGACCGTCGCCGCCCTGGCGGCCGCGGGGCACCACACCTTCATCGAGGTCAGTCCCCACCCGGTGCTGACCCTCGGCGTCCAGGAGACGCTGGAGGAGCTGGACCCGCGCGCCGCCACCACCGTGATCGGTACGCTGCGCCGCGACGACGGCGGCCCCTCCCGGATGCTCGCCGCGCTCGCCGCCGCGTACGTCCAGGGCCTCGACGTGGACTGGTCACCGGCGCTGCCGGAGGCCGCGGGACCGGCCGTCGAGCTGCCGACGTACCCGTTCCAGCGGCGGCGGCACTGGCTGGACGCGGGGCCCGAGCGACCGGGTTCCGCGCGGCTGGGGCTGCGGCCGGCGGGTCACCCGCTGCTCGGCGCGGCCCTGCCGCTCGCGGGCAGCGACGGCCTCATCGTCACGGGCAGCCTGTCGCGCGCCGACCGGCCGTGGCTCGCGGACCACGCGGTGACCGGGACCGTCCTGCTGCCGGGCACCGCCTTCGTGGAACTCGCCCTGCACGCCGCCGGGGAGGTGGGCTGCGCGGGTGTCGAGGAGTTGACGGTGCTGGCGCCGCTGCCGCTGGCGGAGGAGGCCGTGCACCTCCAGTTGACCGTCGGCCCGCCGGACGGGGCGGGGCTGCGGCCCCTGCAGATCCACTCCCGGCCCGGCGGTGCCGACGCGGACCTGCCCTGGACCCGGCACGTGACCGGGACCCTGGGCGCGGCCGTCGGGCCGGAGGCGGACGACGCGTTCGTGTCCTGGCCACCGGCCGGAGCGACCCCGGTGGACGTGAGCGGGCACTACGGGTTCCTGGAGTCCCTCGGGTACGAGTACGGGCCGGCCTTCCGGGGGCTGACGGCCGCCTGGCGGTCCGGCGAGGACCTGTACGCCGAAGTGGCCCTGGACGAGGCCCTGTCGGAGGAGGCCGACTCCTTCGGTCTGCACCCGGCGCTGCTGGACGCGGCCCTGCACGTCCTCGGCCTGAACGGGCCCGGTGACGAGGACCGGCCGGTGCGGCTGCCGTTCGCCTGGAGCGGTGTGCGGCTGCACGCAGGGGGCGCCCGGGAGCTGCGCGTACGGATCTCGCCGGCCGGCCCGGAGGCGGTGTCCGTGCACGTCGCGGACACCGCCGGGCAGCCGGTGGCCTCGGTGGACTCCCTCGTCCTGCGGGCCGGGTCGCCGGGGCCGGTGCCGAGCAGCGCGACGGGGGCGGACTCCCTGTTCCGGCCCGGGTGGACGCCGCTGGCGCTGCCCGACGCGGACGGCGCCGCCTGGGCCGTACTGGGCTCGCCCGGCCTGGCCGGGGCCCTGGGCGCCGCTGCGTACGCGGACCTGCGGGCACCGGAGGGTGAGGTGCCGGCCGTGGTGGTCGTCGAGGGCCGCGCGCGGTCCGACGGCGACCTGGCCGGGGTCACGCGGGAGGCGACGTGCCGGGCCCTGGGCATGGCGCAGGCCTGGCTCGCCGAGGAGCGGTTCGCCTCGTCACGGCTGGTGTTCCTCACCCGGGGCGCCGTGGCGGCCGGGCCCGGCGATCAGGTGCACGACCTCGCGCACGCCGCGGTGTGGGGTCTGCTGCGCACGGCCCAGTCGGAGAACCCGGGGCGCTTCGTCCTGCTGGACGTGGACGGCCGGGAGGAGTCGCGGGACGCGATCCGCGCGGCGGTGGCCACCGGTGAGCCCCAACTGGCCCTTCGTGAGGGGGAGCTGCGTGTCGCGCGGCTCGTCCGTGCGACGCCGGGCGAGGACGAGCTGGCGGTGCCGGACGCCGCGGACTGGCGTCTGGAGAGCCTGGCGAAGGGGACGTTGGAGAACCTGGCGCTGCTGCCGACCCCCCGCACCCCCCTGGAACCCGGACAGATACGCATCGACGTCCGCGCCGCGGGCCTCAACTTCCGCGACGTCCTCATCGCCCTCGGCATGTACCCCGGAAACGAAGCACTCAT
>NZ_JBFRER010000228.1:0-5309 GCF_052114405.1 Streptomyces sp. M-16
CACGAGCACCACACCGTCACAAGACCGGCTCTCCCGGCGGGCGGACCGCCCTGCCGGCCCGCCCTCCGCACGAGCCCACGAGCATCACCGGCCCGTGCCCCGCGTCCCGCGGAGGCGGCCGGAGCAAGGAGAACGGCCCCATGAGCCGGGACACCGACACCGCACAGCCGGACGTCAGCCTCATCCCCGCACCGGAACGCGGCATCTGGCGGCTGGGGAAGTCCAAGAATCCGGTCACGTACGAAAAGATCAGCCAGGAGGACTCCGACCGGACGGGCGGCAACCGCTGGAGCCTGGTCAGCTACGGCACCCTCTACTGCGCCTCCGAGCACGACGGCTGCTTCGCCGAGGCCTTAGCCCCCTTCCGCGTGAGCCCCGCCATGCGGGAGGTCATCGCGGACGACTGGCAGGAGCCGTACTACATGGGCCCCGGCAAGATGCCCCGCGACTGGACCACACGCCACACCCTGGTCCGTCTGCAGCCGCCCAAGGAGGCCCGCTTCCTCGACGTGGACGACGAACGGACCCTCAAGACGCTCTCCCACGAGCTGGAGGACAAGCTGGCGGAGCAGGGCGTCGACCTGCTCACCACGGAACACATCCAGGGCTTCAACCGCCGGATCACCCGGCTGATCTCCGCCTGGGCCATCACCCAGCGCACCGGCCCCTCGGAGCAGGAGCGCCTCGTCCACGGCATCGCCTACCGCTCCCGCTTCGGCATGCGCCAGTGCTGGGCCGTCTTCAGCGACGTGGCACTGAAGCAGGAGGAGTCCAGTCTGGTCTTCCCCGAGGCGGAGGCACTGCGGCGGGTGGCCGACGAGTACGGCCTGACCATGCTGTGACCGGTCCCGCCCGGGCCACAACCACTCAGCCCCCCTACTCCCCCACCCGAAAACCCACCTGGAAACCAGCCGGAAAACCACCACATCCCTGTCGTCCGAAAGGAGGAAAACAACTCACTCCCCCCACGCACACGACCTCCACTCCCTCCCCCAATTGACAGCATCAGCGCAGGTCAGAAGCTAAGTCCCGGCTCAAACACAGCAGTTGACGCTCCGTCGAGAACGCGCTGGATTCTGCCTAAGAGGTGGAGTTGACAGGTGATAATGGGTAACCTGACAAGTACATCGACCGACTTGGAGCGTGTGGGGGATCACATGAGCATCACCGGCAACATCGTCCGTACGTGCTTACCTTCGGGGTTCGCTCTGCACATCGCCGCACCACCCAGCACCACAGGCGCCGCCGCACTCCCAGCACTCTGCAGTCATCCATGCGCCGGATCCCCGCGGACCGGAATACATCGATGCTGAAGCCCGCCGCCCGCCGCTAGCCGGCCCGGCCCCGCCCCACCCGTCACTGGTCACGCTTCCCGGCGGGTCGGAAGCACATCACGAAGCGTTCACAGCTCGCCGAGACCGAGCGTCCCTTCCGTCTGCCATCGCAGCAGCACGCGACAGCCAGGTCCTGCGCGCACCCGACACCCGTCGCCTGAACACGCGACCCGCCACCGCGCGGGCGCGCAGTCAGGGCAACGAGGGAGACCTGACCATGCCTTCACACACCACCACCACGCCCGCCCCCGCCGCCACCAAGAGCGCCGTGAGTGCCGAACGGGCCCACATCGCCACCGTGCGCATGCACATCAGCGAGATCGCCCGATTCCTCCAGGACAACCTGGGGCAGCGCCTGACCGCGCGCATCGCCAACATCAGCGACCCCAAGCAGGTCGGCAAGTGGGCATCGGGCGACACCACCCCCCGGCACGAATCCGAGGAGCGCCTGCGCGCAGCTCTCCAGGTCTTCCAACTCATCCAGGACGCCGAGAGCCTCTATACGGCGCGCGCCTGGATGATCGGCATGAACCCGCAGCTGGAGGACGAAGCACCGGCCCAGTGCATCGCCGACGGCCGCATGCGCGACGTCATGGTGGCGGCCCGCGCCTACGTGGACGGCGGCTGACCCCCGCCCCACCCGGCGCCCCTCAGGGCAGGACCGTGACGCCGATCTGCATGTGGATGTGGTTCTGGTGGGCGTTGACCAGCGCGGCGGGGCCCGTGTAGTCCGGGTAGATCACGAAGCCGGAGCCGCCGATCTCGGGCATGGGCCACTTGTTGGCCGGGCCGATGGCGGTGGCCTCGCACTCGAACGTGGCGCAGCGGAAGGCGGTCGAGAACAGCCCGTACGCGAGGGGGTCCGTCGCGGGGTCGATGCGGAACTTCCCGGGGGTGCGGGGCAGGTCTCCCCAGTCCCGTTGCACCAGACGGGTGAAGGCGACCCCGTCCAGCTCCCCCACGATGCCCGAGAGGTCGAGCGCGCGGCCCTGGTTGTGGCAGTCCTTCGGGTTGGGCCCGCCGTGCCCGATGCCCAGGTGGAGGAGTTCGGTGACGTCCGGCGACGAGGAGTTGATCCAGCGGGTGAGCCGGTACAGCGCGATCAGCATGCACTGGTCGAGGTTGTCGATGACCGTGGACGCCGGGGCGATCTGGTTCGTGTAGCGGATTCCGTCGAACGACGGCGGGCTCACCACGACGCGCTGGGTGGGCGTCGGCGACACGATCCCGGTCGGGCTGTCCACGAACACCGGGCTCTTCAGGGTGAGTTTCCCCCGCCGGATCAGGTCCGCCATCAGCCGGTTCGCCTGGGTGAGGGTGAGCAGGCGGGCCGGGGCCACCGCCCCGGACGGGGTGGGGGCGAGCCGGAAGGCCGCGTCGAGGGGGCCGCTCGCATCCACCTGGTCGGCGTCCAGGTCGAAGCGCTGGTACTGCCCGCCCCGGAAGAAGTACGCGTACCGGCCGCCCGGGTACGCCACGGCGTCGAGGCCCGCGGGGAAGACCCCGGTCCAGCGGTCCGCGATCTTGACGGGGTAGCCGGGGTCGACGCGGTCGGCGGTGATGTCGTACCTCACGTACGAGCCGCCCTTGAAGAGGTACAGCTTGCCGTTGCCCCAGTTCACGGCCGCGTCGATGCCGGTACGCCAGTCGGGGCCGCCGTCCGCGCCGGTGGGGAGGCCGGGCCAGCGCGGGCCGGTCGCGAGCGGGTAGCCCGGGTCGACCCGGTCGGAGGGGTCGTCGTACCGCCGGTAGTCGCCCCCGGTGAAGGCGAACGCCTTGCCCGCCCCCCACCAGACGAAGGCGTCGGGTGAGCCGGGGAGCCCCTCCCACCGGTCGATGCCGAGTCCGGAGTCCTCCCGGAGGCCGGTGACGGAGTCGTACCGGTCGTACGTGTCGTCGTCGTAGAAGAGGTACGTCTTGTCGTTGGACCAGGAGATCGCAGTCCGCAGGTTCGCCATGGTCTCGGCTCCTTCCACGCGGGGGCGGGCCGCCGGCAGGGCGGCGGCCCGTCCACCTTCCTTTCCTGGATTTCCGTGTTTCCCTGTCTTCCCTCACACGGTCAGACGAGTCCGGTCCACCTGCAGCCGACGGTCGGCACACAGTGCCAGCCGCGGCCGTAGTCCTGCTGCAGGGCTCGCGGGTCCCCGGGGAGGGGGCCGTACTCGCCGAGCGGCTGCATGTGGACCTTGGTGGTGGGGTCTTCAGGGTCGGTGAAGACGACGCGGTACGGCAGGTAGTGGACCCTGCGGTTCACGGCCGGTGCCTGGATCGGCAGGTCGAGTCGCATGATGCCTCCTCAGGTGTCCGATGGCGTCGTCGGCCGGTCATCGGCGCCGGCTCAGAACGGCCACAGGTCGTCCAGACCCTGACCGATCTTGCTCAGCAGTCCGCTGGCCTCGGCGCCGGAGGTGCCGGCGTACCCCTCGGGGCGACGGCCCCGGCGGACGGGCGGAGACTGCTGGGGGAGCTGCAGCCGCAGCTGTCCTGCGGGGGACCAGCGCGTGGCGCCGGTGTCCTCCTGGGTGGTTTCGTCGAACATCACACTGTCCTTTCCTCGTGTTCCCTCTGTTCCTCGCGGAGGGGCCGGTGTCTTCAGGGGGCTGATCCCCGACAGGGGTCAGACCCTGAGACCGTGCCGGCCCGCATAGCACATCTGCCGGGCCATGCCGGTGAGGTTGCCGCAGCCCGACGCGGCGGCCGTGACGCCCTGGCGACGGGCGTCGGCCTCTGCCGCGGCGTCGTCGCGGCGGACGGCCCGGACTTGGGGAGGCAGTCCTCCCGGTCTGTTGTGTCTGGTGTCCATGGTCTGTTCTCCTCCCTGTTCCTCGTGGGTCAGCTGTTGAGGAACGTGTGGACCGGAGCGAGGCTGACCGGCAGCTCGTCGCTCACGTCGATGGTGAAGAGGTACGAGAGCCGGGCCCTGTGGTCGTCCTCCGGGTCGAAGAGGGTCACGACGACGTCCTGGCAGTCCGAGCCGACGCGGCAGTACGGGCTCTTGGTGACGGTGATCGTGTCGAGCGAGTACAGGCCGCCCTTCGATCCGGGTATCTGGCCCGCGGAGAGGATTCCCCGGACCATCTGGCCCCCGATCAGGAACGCGTTGGTCCCCGCGTAGTTCAGCGCCCGGTCGGCCGAGGTCTGGCCGAGGTTGCGGAACTGGTAGTAGATCTTGTCGAGGAAGGAGCGGATCGTCAGCCGGATCTCGCTCTCCTGGACGGTGGAGACGTGCCTGATCTCCGCGTCCTTCATGACGCTGTCGAAGACGGAGTCGACGAGTGCCGTCTCGTTCCAGGTGTAGAGGCCTCGGCTCTTCACCTCGACCACGGGCACGAGCTGGCCGTTGAAGAGTCGCTTCGTGCGGTGGGTGAGGATCCCGGGCACCGAGACGCGCGAGACGTAGCCGGCCCGCTCCTCCGCCTTCTCCGGGTCGAGCGCCTGGCCCACGATGGCGTCCCGGAACACGCGGTAGACGGTGGACACGGGCGGACTGGCGAGTCGGTTGATCAGGTCCGAGAGGGTCGAGGCCTCGTTCCTCTCCAGGTGTGCGGCGGCCTGCCGGGCCCGCTGGGCATCCTCCGGGGAGACGATGGGGTCGCTCCAGTCCATGCCCACCGGCGCCTCGGCCTCCAGGGCGTACACGGGTGCGCCGTCGAGGGTCAGCGTCCAGGTGACCTTGTCGGATGCCCATGGGGCGGAGGCCAGGTAGGACCGCAGCTGCTTGGGGCTGTACGGGTCCGGCTGCTGCTCGACCTCCTCGCCGTCGATGACCGTGGTGACGTACGGCATCTGCTGGCGGAAGCTGTCCCGGCGGGCCTCGGTCTCGTAGTCGAAGCCGATGGTGCCGATGGCGTAGACGAGGGGGCGGGCGGCACCGGGTCCGCCGCCCCCGCAGGCACAGTCGACGTCCCCGCCGCAGGCGGGGCGCACGCCTGCGCTCGGGGGCGGGGCGGGGGCGGCGGGCGGGGCGGCCTGGAC
>NZ_JBFRER010000229.1:0-5244 GCF_052114405.1 Streptomyces sp. M-16
CCAAGCCAAGCGCTGCGCGCTTGGGAAGGGAGCCACCTCGCTGCGCTCGGTGGGGCTCGCTGCGCGAGCCAGGGCCTGGCCTTCGGCCCGGGTCCGACCGCTTCGCGGTCCGTGGCCTGGCCTTCGGCCAGGGCCCCAAGCGCTGCGCGCTTGGGAAGGGACCCACCTCGCTGCGCTCGGTGGGGCTCGCTGCGCGAGCCATAGCCGGGCCTTCGGCCCGGGTCCGAGCGCTGCGCGCTCGGGAAGGGATACCCCTCGCTGCGCTGGGGGGACCGCTTCGCGGTCCGTGGCCGGGCCTTCGGCCTAGGTCCAAGCGCTGCGCGCTTGGGAGGGGAACCGCCTCGCTGCGCTCGGCGCAGCGGGCTGAGCCCGTCAAGGCCCTGCCTTCGGCAGGGGTTTCCTCCGCTTCGCTCCGGAATCTGCTTCGCCACGCTCAGAGGGGTCTGCTGTGCGGACCATGGCCTTACCTTTGGTGAGGGCCCAAGTGCTGCGGGCTTGGAAGGGTTGTCTGTACAGCGTTTGCCTTCGCAGGGGTTTTCCTCCGCTCCGCTCTGGAAACCCCGTGCTGGGTCTGGGGGGGGTGTGCCCCTTATCGCCCTGCGCCAGACGGGGGCCCTCTCCACTTCGCTTGGGGGTCCACTTTGCTGAGCTCGGGTGGGTCTGCTCTGTAGTCGATGGTCTGGCCTTCGGCCAGGTACCCAAGTGTTGTGCGCTGGGGCACGGACTTGCCCGGTTGTGCTTGGCAGTGGTGGGTTACGTCCTACCTGAGTCATGTCGTGGGGGCTCTCGGCTTTGTTCCGTGGGTGTCAGCTCTGTTGGCCGTTAAGCGGGAGTGGCTTCACCCCTGCCACGGTGGCCTCACTCTGTTCGTGGCCGGCGGGCTGAGCTTGTTGAAGGCCGGTTTTCCCGTCGCTTCCCCTGTTCAGCTTCTGTGGTTTGCCTGTCTAGGAGGCTAAACCCTCGCTTTAGTCAGTCCGTCGAGCTTTGAGTGGGGGTTTGGCGGTGTGCGGTTGACCTGGGGCGTTGCTGTCTTGGGTTGGTCATATCGGGGGTTGTTGGACGTTGAGGTGAGTTGTGGTCGAGAGGAGGTGGAGTGAGAGGGGAGAGTGTTAACGGCGTTAAGGGTGGGTGGGTGTGTTGCTTCAAAGTGTTCTGGGGATAGAGATAGGAATCAGTCAGATTCTGCGCGGTTATGGACACCGTGTCCGGTCCAGGGACTTGGGGTGGTTCAGGTGTCGGGGTGTCAGGAAATGAGGGCTCAGCGCCGGTTGGTGTCGGCGTTGGGTGCGTGAAGCGCGGCAGCTGACGGCCTATAGAGAGTACGGATATGCGTCGTCGCAGGTCAGGCGGGGTGCGCGGGGAAAGTTATGTCCCCTCAGGAGGGACATAACTCGGTCGATGTGTCGCTGCTAGGGGGACAGAGCGACTGCAAAACGTCAGCGAGGCTGACGCTTTTGGGGCTAAAACGTCGGGGATACTGACGTTTTAGCGGAGATACGCCCCCGAACTGCACGAGAGGGCGGAGTGGTTGGGTCGTGGGCGCGCAGAGGGGGCCTGGAGGGGCCGTGGCCGAGATGTGTCCCTCCTGGGGGGACACAAGACACGCCGAACGTCAACGAGCGTGACATTAGTGTCACCCTTGTTGACATACTCTCTCTGCAGATCAACGAAGTGGAGAGCATCCTCGTGTCATCAGAGCCACAGCGCCGTCGGCCGAGTCCGTCGCGCGCGCCGCGTCCTGATCTCCCCGTTGATGACGCGATCTCGGCGTGGAGTCAGCCGCTGGCTCCGGTCAAGGATCTGGACAGCCTCGCGAGGCGGTATCCCAGTCGCAAGCTCACGCTGGACGGTGAGCGCAAGCCGCTGGAGTTCTACGGGACGCAGAGTCAGCCAAATGCGTTCTCCATGGACAGCCTTGAGTTCTTCCTGGTGATTGCCCAGTACTTCAGGGAAGCATTGCCCCTGAGGCTGATCCTGCTGCTGATCGCGTGCCAGCGTGCGGGGGGCCGGATTCCACTTACTCAGGAGGAGATGGCTACGATCCTGGACGTCAGCCGGACAAAGACGTCGGAGGCGCTGCACACTGTCATGTCTCATGGGATCGTCTTCAAGGTGCGGCGGGGCGTGTACCAGTTCAACCCGCCTTACAGTTACCGGGTGGCTGAGTTCATCCCGGGTACCGAGACGGCGGGTGAGTTCGTGAAGGTGGAGCAGCACAGCACCATCTCGCAGATTCGCAGCGATACGAGCCTGCCGGACCTGGTGCGGTTCCCGTCGCTGGACCACATGCGGCAGGCAATCGAGGAACTGCGGGCCGAACGGTCCAAGGAGCGCGCTGCGCGCCGGCTGAGCCGGGCACAGCGCAAGGAAGAAGGGACAGCTCAGTGAGCACCTTGCGATTCGCTGCGGTCAACGCAGACGGGCTTCTCTCCGACCTCGACCTTCCGCCGGCCGCGTACCGCGTGCTGCTGAAGCTGCGTTCGCTGAGTGAGCCCGGGGGGCGGATCCTCATCGATCAGGCCACCATCGGGGGGCTGCTGGAGCTCAGCCGGCCGAGCGTGAACGCGGCGCTGCGGAGCCTGGAGCTCGCGAAGCTGGTGCGGAAGGTCAGGAACGGGGTCTACCAGATCAACCCGATGCTGGCGGGCTACAACTCCTTCGAGGACGCCGTCGCCGCGGTGAACGAGATGGCGCCCGAGGAGCGGCTGGACGCCCGGGGGTACGTGGCCAGTTACCACCAGGCGGTGGCGGAGTACCAGGACCAGCTGGCGGAGCAGCGGAAGAAGCGGGCGGCGCAGGCCGCCGCGAAGAAGGCTGCGGAGTCGAAGCGGCGGAGGACATTGCACGCCGTGGGGTGAGCGCCCGAAGGAAGGGCCCACAGAGGGCTTCTGAGGGGGTTTTGAGAGCGTTGGAGGGTCCCGGGATATCCCGGGACCCTCTTTGGTTTCTGGGGGCTGGAGGGGCGATTCTGCGGCTTCGGCGATTCCAGCCGTTTTGGGGGTTTTCAGGGGTGGTCGGTTTCAGAAGGCGATGTCGACGTAGTCGATGTCGGTGAACTCGACGAGGAGGCCGCCGGCGCGGGCTCCGTTGTCCTTGAAGTAGATCTCCTGGAGCGCCTCGGCGGTGATGTGCCGGAGCTGGTTCTCGGTGGCACCGGTCTCCTGGGCGGCGAACAGGCGGCCCGCGTACTCCGGGGGGAGGTGCTGGGTGATGCGGCGCATGCGGCCGTCGTCGGTGGTACCGGGGGCCGCGGTGAAGCCGAAGCGGGCGCGGGTCTCGATGACGAGTCCGGTGGTCCTGGAGGCCTGCTCCCGGGCGCGCTTGCGGACCAGGGGCTGCCAGCGGCGGCGTACTTCCGCTTCGAGGCGGGCGGCGAGTTCGGGCTTGGGCTGCTTGAGCTGGTTCTTCACGTAGCGCTCGACGGTGCGCTGGGAGATGCCGAGGGTGGTGGCGACCGCCTTGGTGGATTTGAGCTGTTTGACGAGGAAGCGCATCTGGGCGCCGGCGGACTTGGGGACGGGGCGGGTGAAGTGGAGTTCGTCGGCCTTGGACAGGCTGTCGGAGATGTCGGACATGGATTACTCGCCGTCTGCTGCTGCGTCGTGGCCCTTGATGTGGCGGGCGGGGTTGAGGCCTTCGTCAAGCATCTGGACCGCCCAGAGGAGGGGCTGGGTGCCTTCGTGCTTGACCATGCCCGGGCTGACACCGAGGCGGAAGCCGCCGGGGAGGGGCTTGCCGTCCGGGGTGTGGGGGAGGAGGTCCAGGGGGCTGGGGCCGGGGGAGAGGTAGACCGCGCAGTCGGAGAGGACCGCGATGGGGTGGAGGCCGGCAGCCGTGGAGAGCTTGAGCATCTTGCGGTGCATGTTGACCCGGGCCGTGGAGATCACGGCGGCACGGATGTCGGGGCGCCAGGTGGGGCGTTCGAGCGCGGGCCAGGGTTCACCCGGGCGGTAGCCGGCGCCCTGGGGACGCTCGCGGAGCTTGCCGATGCCGCCCTTCACGGTGGCCTTGATCGCCGAGAGGACGGAGGCGGCGAGGGGGTCGTGCTGCTTGTGGGTCGCCATGGCCCGGAGGAACTCGGACTCGGTGAGGGAGGAGGTGACGCCGAGGTCGGCCATGGTGGCCATGTAGGCGTCGCGGAGGCGGGTGTACCAGGCGTCGAGGTACGGGCCGTGGTCCGGGCGGAGCCAGGCCTCGGTGGGGCGGACCTCGTGGCCGAGCTCCTGGGCGTAGGCGAGGGTCGGGGTGGCGTACCAGGCCGGTCCGGTGGGGGGCTTGCCGTGCGGGGTGAAGGGGCTGGGGAGGCGGGGGTCGTGGGGGAGGGAGGAGAGGTCGGCCAGCCAGCAGCCGGGGGTCTTCGGGTCGAAGCGCGGGTGCGTGGTGTGGGCGGCGGGGCCCAGACCGACGGTGAGGCGGTTCGCGGCGGCGGCGAAGGCCATGTTCACGTCGAGGCCGACCGCGTGGGTGGCGGCGCATTCGGCGTCGGTGAGGAGCTCCGGGTCGCGGATCCAGTCGTAGGCCTCTTCGTCGAGGACCTGGTCCGGGGTGCGCTGGTGGGAGCGGGGGTACAGGGCGGCGACCACGGGGTGCTCGTCGGGGGCCTCCGGGGGGGCCGGGTCGACGGGGCGGGTGAGGGAGCCGGCGACGGGGGCGGACTCCCAGGTGTTGGTGTCGGGGTTGCGTGCGGCGCGGGTGGGGGGACGCAGCGCCGTCATGAGTTCCAGGCCCGTCACGGCGGTGGAGCCGCGGGGGGTCAGGAGGCGGGTGGCGTAGGCGGTGAGCAGTTCGGCGAGTTCCGGAGCGGGGAGGTTGGCGGTGTCCTCGCCCCAGGCGCGGGTGTCGAGGGCGCCCCAGGGGAGGACGGCGAGCTGGACGCACTGGCGGCCGGAGGTGGGGGAGGCCGGGCGGTAGATGCGGGGCCAGGGGCCGAAGCCGCGGCGGGTGAGCTGCCACTTGGCCTTGGTGAGCTGCTTGATGACGGGGTGGTTGTCCGGGAGGCGGAGGGCGCGGCGGTCTTCGAGGGTGAGGGGGAGACCGAGGCGTTCCGCGGCGGGGGCGGTGAGGACGAGKAGGGGGTCGCCGTCCTTGCCGTTGCGGTGGAGGCGGGGGGCGCGGAGGTCGGCGTCGGGGCCGAGGGCCCAGGCGATGAGGGCGGGAAGGTCGGATGTGGGGTGGGGGAGGAGGACGCCGCCGGCTGCGTGGGCGTGGCCGGTGCCGTCCAGGACGGCGAGGGGGCCGTTGCCT
>NZ_JBFRER010000230.1:0-5205 GCF_052114405.1 Streptomyces sp. M-16
CGCCGGACCGGGCGCCGGACGGGACGCCGGACCGGGCGCCGGACGGGACGCCGGACCGGGCGCCGGACGGGACGCCGGACCGGGCGCCGGACGGGACGCCGGACCGGGCGCCGGACGGGACGCCGGACCGGGCGCCGGACGGTGTGCGGGCGCATACGGCCGGCCCGGACTCCGGCCGCGCGGACGTCGTCGCGCGACTGCTCGGCGAGGAGCGGGCGGAGGGGGCCGTACGGGTGCTGTTCGAGAGCGAGGACGCCGCGTTGCTGGCCGCCTACCGGGAGGCGGCGCGCGGCGAGGGGGTGCGGGAGCGGCTGCGGGGTTCGCCGCGCTACCTCGCGGACTGCTTCGCCGTCTGGTCCGCCCACCCGCAGGCCGGGCCGCTGTGGCGCCAGGCCCGTACCGATCTGCTGGAGGAGGTGCTCCGGCCGGTCGTACGGGAACTGCCGTCCGAGCACCTCGCGGAGGCCGAGCGGGAGCTGGCCCGGCTCGGGCGCAGCCGGGCGGAGGAGTTCCGGGCCTGGCTGCGCCCGGGGCCGGGGGCCCGGCTGCGGGGGCTGTTCGGCCGCCGATCGGCCGGGTGAGGGCCCCTCAGCCGCCGACCAGTGTGGTGATCTCCCGGGCCAGGGCCAGGGCCCCGCTGCCCGCGCCCAGCCCCACCGTGATGGTTTCCAGGCAGCGGCGGATCAGCCCCGGCTCGGGGACGCGGCGTTCCTCCCCGGCCCGTTCCAGTTCGCCGTGCAGGGTCCGGGCCGCGTCGACGTGGCCGAACGGGGGTCCTGCCGCAGCCTGCGCACGTCCAGGAACTCGTCCCGTAGCGGCGCCACCACCTGGGTGGTCACCTCCCAGCTCAGCCGGGGGTGCTGGACGCGGGCGCGCAGGTGCATGGAGACGATCACCCGGCCGCCCTGGCCGATCCCCTCCAGGCAGAGGCAGGTGCGCATCCCGAGGCCCGGGCGGGTCAGTCCGGCCTCCACCATCGCCTCCGGGATCGACGTGCGGGGCGCCCGCAGCCGGTCGGGCAGCAGTTCCTTCCCGGCGTGCGGGGTCATGGAGCCGCGCACGTACAGCCGGTTGCCGGCCCGGAGTCCTTCGAGGCCCGCGATGCCCCCCATCTCCCGGGCCACGAAGGCGTGCAGGTCGACGACGTCGAAGCCGACGATGGTCAGCTCGCCGCCGCCGACGGGGTCCTTGGCGGGGGTGCTGATGTCGATGGGCTGCCAGACCCGGTCCTCCACCATCTCGCCGCTGCCTACGAAGGGGTTCGTCCGCTCGGCGGGCTCGTGGTACGGCAGGACGTTGGTGCGGGCCTGCTCGTACAGCCGGGCTTCCAGCTCCGGGTCGAGCGGCGGCGCGAGCCGGTCGGGGGGCGGACCGTTCGAGCCGATCACCCGGTAGACCATCGTCCGGGACCGGTGCTCGGTGACCAGGACCAGGGTCCAGGCGGCGGCGAGCACGCCCAGGACGCCGAGCAGCTCCGGACCGACGGGCCGGTCCAGCTGGGCCCCGTAGACCAGCAGGGCCGCCGGGACCAGCCAGACCGCGAGCAGCACGGCCAGCAGGCCGTCGCGGAGGTCCGCGCGGCGCACCGCCACCCGCGCGTGCCGGGCCACCGCCACGAGGTCGACCCCGAGCGAGGGGCCGAGCGCCGTCAGCCGGTCCTCCGTGAGTTCGTCCGCGGTCTCGCGGGCGAACTGCTCGTTGCGGTGCACGGCCGCGCTCAGCCAGCGGTCCGTCCACTCCTCGCCCTGCTGGATGAGCCCGGGTAACTCACGATCGGCAGCCATTTCGTCCTCCCCCGTGGCCGTCGGTCCACGATACGAACAACTACCCCTGTCCGTACCGATATTGACGGATAGTCATTTTGTGTCGTCGAGGCGGAGGGCCGGCGTCCTACTCAGCGGGCACCACGTGTACTTGAGCATCCGTACTCAGGCCGGGGGCCGGTCCGGCCCGTCATCGTGAGGGCATGTTCATTCAGCAGCCTGACCCGCGTCCGCGCGCCGGGATAACCGCCGTCGGCGCCCTGTTGCCCGAGGACGTCCTGTCCTCCGACGACCTCCAGCGGGAGGTGACCCGGCGCAGTGGCATCGCGCTCCCGCCGAGGACACTGACGCAGGCGACCGGGATCCTGACGCGGCGGATCGCGGCCGAGGGGGTGTTCGCCTCCACGCTCGCGGTGGGCGCGGCCCGCCGGGCGCTGGACTCCGCCGGACTCACCCCGCTCGACGTGGATCTGCTGGTCTTCGCCTCCGCCTCCCGGGACATGGTCGAGCCGGCCACCGCGCACATCGTGCAGGCGGCGCTCGGGTCCCGGGCGCACGCCGTGGACGTCACCAACGCCTGCAACAGCTTCGTCAACGGCATCGACCTCGCCCGGAGCATGGTCCTGGCCGGGCGGGCGCGCCGGGCGCTGGTGGTCACCGGGGAAACCCCGAGCCGTGCGGTGCGCACGGACCCGGCCGACTTCGCGGAGTTCCGCAGCGGGTTCGCCGGTTACACCTTCGGCGACGCGGGGGCGGCCGTGGTGGTGGAGGCGGTGGAACGCGGCGGGATCCTGGACGTGGACACCGAGACGCACTCGGAGCACTGGGAGGTCGGGGGCATCCCGGGCGGCGGGTCGCGGCACCCGCGGGGGGACGCGTACACGTACTTCCGGGGGGACGGGCGGGAGCTGCGCGGGGTCTTCGAGAAGGTGGGCACGGCGGTCATCGACCGCACGCTGCACCGGACGGGGCTGGACTGGGACGGCTTCGCGAAGGTGCTGGTGCACCAGGTGACGGTGCCGTACCTGGAGCGGTTCGCGGAGCTGACCGGGGTGCCCGGGGAGAAGCTGGTGGTGACGGTGCCGGAGCTGGGCAACGTGGCCAGCGCGAGCATCGGGGTGCAGCTGGACCGGGTCTTCGGCGGCCTCGCCGCCGGGGAGCGGGTGCTGTTCGTGGGCCTGGGGGGCGGCGTCAGCATCATGACGATGGTCTGGGAGAAGTCGTGAACGCGCCGATGTGGGTGGTGGTGCCCGCGTACGAGGAGGAGGCGCGGCTCACCTCGACGCTGGCGGCGCTGGCGGCGCAGCGGGACCGGGAGTTCACCCTGCTGGTGGTCGACAACGCCTCCACGGACGGTACGGCCGCCGTCGCGAGGGAGTTCGCGCGGCGGGCGCCGTTCCCGGTGGAGGTGATAGAGGAGCCGGAGAAGGGGGTCGGCTCGGCCGTGGACACCGGGTTCCGGTACGCGATCGCGCGCGGCGCGACCCTGCTGGCCCGGACGGACGCCGACTGCCTGCCCCGGCCCGGCTGGACGGGCGCCGCGCGGGCGGCGCTGCTGGAGCGCCCCGGGCTGGTGTGCGGGCGGGTCACGGCGCGCCGCGACGAGCACGGGCCGCTGGGCCGGGCCGGTTTCGCGGGTCTGGTCGCGGTGGCCGCGCTGTTCGGGCGGCTGCGGCCGCAGCACTCCCGGCGGGGCGGGTTCAAGGCCCCGTACCGGATGCACGCGGGCAACAACATGGCCATCACCGCGGAGCTGTACCTGGCAGTCGGCGGGATGCCCCGGCGGCCCTCGCCCACGGACCGGCTCTTCCTGAACGCGGTGCGCCGCCACACCGACCGGATCACCCGCTGCCGGGGGATGGTCGTCGAGAACTCGACGCGCCGGCTGCGGGCGTACGGGCTCGCCGGGACCGCCCGCTGGTACCTCGACCAGGGCAGCGGCGCGCACGGAACGGACCCGCGCTGATGCTGGACCGACTGGAGCACGCGCTGCGCACCCGGCCCGAGCGGCCCGCCGTGCTGTCCGCGACCCGTACGGGGGCCACCCGGGTGAGCGCCACCCGCGGTGAACTCGTCGAGCTGGCGGACGCGTACGCCGCCGCCCTGCACGCGCGCGGGCTGCGGCCCGGGGACACCGTGGGGGTGGCGGTGCGGCCGGGGCCGCGCGCGCTGGCGGTGCTGCTCGCGCTGTGGCGGCTGGGGCTGCGCGGGGCCGTGCTGGACCCGGGGGCCGGGGCCGAGGTGCTGCGGGCCCGCCTCGCGCTGGCCCGGCCGGCGCTGGTGCTCGCGGACGCCGCCGCGCAGGCGGTCGCCGGATGGGCCCGGACGCTGGCCCGGCGGGCCCGGCTCGAACTGCCGGAGCTGGCCGGGCTGGGGCCGGTGGCCACGGTCGGCCCCCGGCTGCCGGGCTGCGCGCCCGCGCTGGAGACGGGGGCGCCGCGCACCGGCGTGCCGGTCTACGGGGGCACCGACGCCGCCGACGCGGTGATCGTCTTCACCTCGGGGACCACCTCGCGGCCCCGGGCCGTGGTGCACAGCCGGGCCGGGCTGGCCGCGGGGATGGACACGGTGGCGTCCCTGTTCACGGCGGACCCGGCGACCGGCGGGCACGGCGCGGAGCCGGTGCTGGGCGGCACCTTCTTCGTACTGGTGCCCTCCCTGACGCGCGGGGCGCCCGTCGCCCTGCCGGCCCGCTCCCCCGCCGTGCTGGCCCGCCAGCTGCGCCGGCTGCGGCCCCGGGACACCTATCTGACCCCGCCGCAGCTGCGGGACGCGCTGGGGGCGGGCGCCCGGTTCGGCGGCCGGGTGTGGACGGGGTCGGCTCCGGCGAGCGCCGCGCTGCTGGACCGGGTCCGGGCGGCGGGCGCGGACGAGGCGTGGGGGGTGTACGCGCTGACCGAGCTGTTCCCGGCGGCCGCGGTGGAGTCCCGGGAGAAGGCGGCCTTCGCAGGGGCGGGGGACCTGGTCGGCGCCCCGCTGCCCGGGGTCCGGGCGGTGGCGGACGGGGACGGGCAGCTGCTGCTGGCCGGGCCCGCGGCCCGGGACCGCTACCTCGGGGAGGAGCCCGATCCGTGGGTGCGTACGGGCGACCGGGCGCGGCTGGACGGAGCGGGCCGGATCGTGCTGGAGGGCCGGTGCAAGGACATGGTGCTGCGCAGGGCGGAGAACATCTACCCGGGCCTGTACGAGCCGGGGCTGCACGTGCCCGGGGTCGAGCTGGGCGTGCTCGTCGGGGTCCCGGCGGGCGACGGGGACGAGCGGCTGGTCGCGGTGGTGCAGCCGCAGCGCGGGATCCCCGAACCGGCCCTGCGGGCCGCGCTGTCGGACCCGCTGCGCCGGATGGGCACGGCCCGGCCGGACGCGCTGCTGTTCGCGCGGATCCCGCTGTCGGGGCGTTCGCGCAAACCCGACCGGGCGGCGGCGTCGGAGCTCGCGGCGGAAC
>NZ_JBFRER010000231.1:0-5000 GCF_052114405.1 Streptomyces sp. M-16
CCACCGCGCTCGTCATCACGACGCGGGTACGACGGACGCCCACCACGGTCATCGTCACGGCGGAAGGACGGACGGTCCCCACCACGGTCATCACGACGCGGGTACGAGGGACGGTCGCCACCACGGTCGTCACGGCCACCGCGGAAACCACCACGGTCATCGTCACGGCGCGGGTACGAGGGACGGTCGCCACCACGGTCGTCGCGACGCGGGTACGAGGGACGGTCGCCACCACGGTCGTCACGGCCACCGCGGAAACCACCACGGTCATCGTCACGGCGCGGGTACGACGGACGGTCGCCACCACCGGTGGGACGGCCGCCACGGTCGTCATCACGACGCGGGTACGACGGACGCCCACCACGGTCATCGTCACGGCGGAAGGACGGACGGTCCCCACCACGGTCATCGCGACGCGGGTACGACGGACGGTCGCCACCACCGGTGGGACGGCCGCCACGGTCGTCATCACGGCGCGGGTACGAGGGACGGTCGCCGCCACGGTCGTCACGGCCACCGCGGAAACCACCACGGTCATCGTCACGGCGGGGGTACGACGGACGGTCGCCACCACGGTCATCACGGCGCGGGTAGGACGGACGGTCGCCGCCACGGTCGTCACGACCACCGCGGAAACCACCGCGCTCGTCATCACGACGCGGGTACGACGGACGCCCACCACGGTCGTCATCCCGACGGGGGTAGGACGGGCGGTCGCCGCCACGGTCGTCGCGACCGCCACGGAAGCCACCGCTGACGGGACGGCCGCCACGGTCGTCATCACGGCGCGGGTAGCTGGGACGGTCCTCGCGACGCGGGTACGAGGGACGGTCGCCGCCACGGTCGTCACGGCGCGGGTAGGACGGACGGTCGCCACCACCGGTGGGACGGCCGCCACGGTCGTCATCACGACGCGGGTAGCTGGGACGGTCGCCACCACGGTCGTCACGGGCACGGAAGCCGCCGCCGCTGGGACGGTCGCCGGCGGGGCGCCCGCCACGGTCGTCACGGCGGAAACCGCCGCCACCACCGGTCGGACGGCCACCGCGGTCGTCGCGGCGGAAGCCACCACGGTCACCGCCACGGTCGTCACGGCCCCCGCGGTAGCCGCCCCTGTCACCGCCGTCGTTGCGACGAGGCTCGCGCTCCGGACGATCGTCGGGAGAGTTGGACATGGGTGTTGCTCCTGTCTTCGGGGTACCGCTAGTCATTCTCGCGCAACCAACCCATGGCCGCGCTTCGGCGTAAAGAGGTGAAAAACAAAAAGGACCCTTGGTCCAGCGTTGAACGCTGGACCAAGGGTCCTTTGAAAGATTGTTCGGCGGCGTCCTACTCTCCCACAGGGTCCCCCCTGCAGTACCATCGGCGCTGAAAGGCTTAGCTTCCGGGTTCGGAATGTAACCGGGCGTTTCCCTAACGCTATGACCACCGAAACCCTATCGGTTTCGAGCGAACAAGCACACTCTGTAGTTGTGTTCTAGCTCTAGAAACCAGCAACCGTTCGTTRCTTCAGAACTAACACAGTGGACGCGAGCAACTGAGGACAAGCCCTCGGCCTATTAGTACCAGTCAGCTCCACCCGTTACCGGGCTTCCACATCTGGCCTATCAACCCAGTCGTCTACTGGGAGCCTTACCCTCTCAAGGAGGTGGGAATAGCTCGCGTACCGCTTTAATGGGCGAACAGCCCAACCCTTGGGACCGACTCCAGCCCCAGGATGCGACGAGCCGACATCGAGGTGCCAAACCATCCCGTCGATATGGACTCTTGGGGAAGATCAGCCTGTTATCCCCGGGGTACCTTTTATCCGTTGAGCGACGGCGCTTCCACAAGCCACCGCCGGATCACTAGTCCCGACTTTCGTCCCTGCTCGACCCGTCGGTCTCACAGTCAAGCTCCCTTGTGCACTTACACTCAACACCTGATTGCCAACCAGGCTGAGGGAACCTTTGGGCGCCTCCGTTACCCTTTGGGAGGCAACCGCCCCAGTTAAACTACCCATCAGACACTGTCCCTGATCCGGATCACGGACCGAGGTTAGACATCCAGCACGACCAGAGTGGTATTTCAACGGCGACTCCACCATGACTGGCGTCACGGCTTCAAAGTCTCCCACCTATCCTACACAAGCCGAACCGAACACCAATATCAAACTGTAGTAAAGGTCCCGGGGTCTTTCCGTCCTGCTGCGCGAAACGAGCATCTTTACTCGTAGTGCAATTTCACCGGGCCTATGGTTGAGACAGTCGAGAAGTCGTTACGCCATTCGTGCAGGTCGGAACTTACCCGACAAGGAATTTCGCTACCTTAGGATGGTTATAGTTACCACCGCCGTTTACTGGCGCTTAAGTTCTCAGCTTCGCAACCCCGAAAGGTCACTAACCGGTCCCCTTAACGTTCCAGCACCGGGCAGGCGTCAGTCCGTATACATCGCCTTACGGCTTCGCACGGACCTGTGTTTTTAGTAAACAGTCGCTTCTCGCTGGTCTCTGCGGCCACCCCCAGCTCACGGAGCAAGTCCGATCACCAGTGATGGCCCCCCTTCTCCCGAAGTTACGGGGGCATTTTGCCGAGTTCCTTAACCATAGTTCACCCGAACGCCTCGGTATTCTCTACCTGACCACCTGAGTCGGTTTAGGGTACGGGCCGCCATGAAACTCGCTAGAGGCTTTTCTCGACAGCATAGGATCATCCACTTCACCACAATCGGCTCGGCATCAGGTCTCAGCCTTAATGAGGGACGGATTTGCCTACCCCTCGGCCTACACCCTTACCCCGGGACAACCACCGCCCGGGCTGGACTACCTTCCTGCGTCACCCCATCGCTTACCTACTACAAGTCTGGTTCGTCGGCTCCACCACTTTCCTTTCCCCGAAGGGTCCGGAACGGCTTCACGGACTTAGCATCGCCTGATTCGATATTGGGCGTTTCAAAGCGGGTACCGGAATATCAACCGGTTGTCCATCGACTACGCCTGTCGGCCTCGCCTTAGGTCCCGACTTACCCTGGGCAGATCAGCTTGACCCAGGAACCCTTAGTCAATCGGCGCACACGTTTCTCACGTGTGTATCGCTACTCATGCCTGCATTCTCACTCGTGAACCGTCCACAACTAGCTTCCGCTGCTGCTTCACCCGGCACACGACGCTCCCCTACCCATCACAGCGGGCGTTGGCCCTATTGCTGCAATGACACGACTTCGGCGGTACGCTTGAGCCCCGCTACATTGTCGGCGCGGAATCACTTGACCAGTGAGCTATTACGCACTCTTTCAAGGGTGGCTGCTTCTAAGCCAACCTCCTGGTTGTCTCTGCGACTCCACATCCTTTCCCACTTAGCGTACGCTTAGGGGCCTTAGTCGATGCTCTGGGCTGTTTCCCTCTCGACCATGGAGCTTATCCCCCACAGTCTCACTGCCACGCTCTCACTTACCGGCATTCGGAGTTTGGCTAAGGTCAGTAACCCGGTAGGGCCCATCGCCTATCCAGTGCTCTACCTCCGGCAAGAAACACGTGACGCTGCACCTAAATGCATTTCGGGGAGAACCAGCTATCACGGAGTTTGATTGGCCTTTCACCCCTAACCACAGGTCATCCCCCAGGTTTTCAACCCTGGTGGGTTCGGTCCTCCACGAAGTCTTACCTCCGCTTCAACCTGCCCATGGCTAGATCACTCCGCTTCGGGTCTAGAGCGTGCAACTCAATCGCCCTATTCGGACTCGCTTTCGCTACGGCTTCCCCACACGGGTTAACCTCGCTACACACCGCTAACTCGCAGGCTCATTCTTCAAAAGGCACGCAGTCACGACCCATTGGGTAAACCCAATGAGCGACGCTCCCACGGCTTGTAGGCACACGGTTTCAGGTACTATTTCACTCCGCTCCCGCGGTACTTTTCACCATTCCCTCACGGTACTATCCGCTATCGGTCACCAGGGAATATTTAGGCTTAGCGGGTGGTCCCGCCAGATTCACACGGGATTTCTCGGGCCCCGTGCTACTTGGGAGATTCTTAAGCAAGCCGCTGATGTTTCGTCTACGGGGGTCTTACCCTCTACGCCGGACCTTTCGCATGTCCTTCGACTACATCAACGGTTTCTGACTCGCCGACCGGCCGGCAGACCGGTCAAAAGAATTCCCACAACCCCGCATGCGCAACCCCTGCCGGGTATCACACGCATACGGTTTGGCCTCATCCGGTTTCGCTCGCCACTACTCCCGGAATCACGGTTGTTTTCTCTTCCTGAGGGTACTGAGATGTTTCACTTCCCCTCGTTCCCTCCACATGCCCTATGTGTTCAGGCATGGGTGACAGCCCATGACGACTGCCGGGTTTCCCCATTCGGACACCCCCGGATCAAAGCTCAGTTGGCAGCTCCCCGGGGCCTATCGCGGCCTCTCRCGTCCTTCATCGGTTCCTGGTGCCAAGGCATCCACCGTGCGCCCTTAAAAACTTGGCCACAGATGCTCGCGTCCACTGTGTAGTTCTCAAGCAACGACCAGCCACCCATCACCCTCATCCCTAAGGACCAGGTTCACTGGGGCCGGCATCGCGAAGATAAGACCTTACGGCCGTACCCTCAGATACCCAACAACGTGCCAGGCACGATCCCCGTCAGTGACTCACTTTCCACGCCGAAGYAGTACTCGTGATTCCATCCGGAAGACCGTGCCAAATAATCAACGTTCCACCCATGAGCTGACCGTGCRGAACATTTGCCYGCAATCGGTACTGTGCTCCTTAGAAAGGAGGTGATCCAGCCGCACCTTCCGGTACGGCTACCTTGTTACGACTTCGTCCCAATCGCCAGTCCCACCTTCGACAGCTCCCTCCCTTACGGGTTGGGCCACCGGCTTCGGGTGTTACCGACTTTCGTGACGTGACGGGCGGTGTGTACAAGGCCCGGGAACGTATTCACCGCAGCAATGCTGATCTGCGATTACTAGCAACTCCGACTTCATGGGGTCGAGTTGCAGACCCCAATCCGAACTGAGACCGGC
>NZ_JBFRER010000232.1:0-9288 GCF_052114405.1 Streptomyces sp. M-16
CCGACGACCGCGGCCGGAACGACGCCGTTGGCCCGCCACAGCTCGGCGAGGGACACCATCACCGCCCACAGCGCGGGCTGGACCACATCCACCCGGTCGAAGCCCGGCGCGCCGTCCTTCTGGCGGAGCACGTCCAGCAGGGACCAGTCGGTGTGCGGGGCAAGGGCCCGCTCGCAGTCGTCGAGGTGGGCGGCGAACACCGGCGAGGCGTCGTACAGCTCCACCGCCATCCCCGCCCACTGGGAACCCTGCCCGGGGAAGACGAACACGGGGCGGCCCGTGCCCTTGACGACGGCGCCCTCGGTGACGCCGGCACCGGCCGTGCCCTCGGCCAGGGCGGTGAGCCCGGCGAGGAGTCCTTCGCGGTCGTCGGCCTGGACCGCGCCACGGCGTTCCAGGGCGGCCCGGGTGGTGGCCAGCGACCAGGCGACGTCCACCGGGCGCAGCGCCTCGGCGTCCTCGGCCCCGGCGAAGTCGCGCAGCCGCTCGGCCTGGCCGCGCAGGCCGGCCGTGCCGCGCCCGGAGACGATCCAGGGCAGGGCGGCGGCCGGGAAGGCCGGGACGGTGGGCACGCGGGCGGGCTCGTCGGCGGGCGGCGCCTGCTCCAGGACGACGTGGACGTTGGTGCCGCTGCCGCCGAAGGAGGAGACGCCGGCCCGGCGCGGGCGGCCCGTCTCGGGCCACGGGCGGGCCTCGGTGAGCAGTTCCACGGCGCCCGACGCCCAGTCGATCTCGTGGGCGGGCTCGGCGACGTGGAGGGTCTTGGGCAGGATGCCGTGGCGCAGCGCCATGACGGTCTTGATGACGCCCGCGACGCCGGAGGCGGCCTGGGAGTGGCCCAGGTTGGACTTCAGGGAGCCCAGCCACAGGGGCCGGTCGGCGGTGTGGGCCTGGCCGTAGGTGGCGAGCAGGGCCTGTGCCTCGATGGGGTCGCCGAGGGTGGTGCCGGTGCCGTGCGCCTCGACGGCGTCGACGTCGGCGGGGTCGAGGCCCGCGTCGGCGAGGGCCGCGCGGATGACGCGCTGCTGGGCGGGCCCGCTGGGGGCGGAGAGGCCGTTGCTGGCGCCGTCCTGGTTGGCGGCCGTACCGCGGATGACGGCGAGGACCTGGTGGCCGTTGGCCTGTGCGTCGGAGAGCCGCTCCAGCATGATCACGCCGACGCCCTCGGACCAGCCTGTGCCGTCGGCGTCCTGGGAGAAGGACTTGCAGCGGCCGGACGGGGAGAGTCCGCCCTGCTGGCTGAAGCCGATGAAGACACCGGGCGAGCACATGACCATCGCGCCGCCGGCGAGCGCCATGCGGCAGTCACCGGTGCGCAGGGCCTGCACGGCGAGGTGCAGGGCGGTCAGGGAGGAGGAGCACATGGTGTCGACGGTGACGGCCGGGCCCTCCAGCCCGAAGGTGTAGGCGAGGCGGCCGGAGGCGACGGCGGCGGAGGCGCCGAACAGCATCTGGCCGTCGGAGCCCTCGGGCATCTGCACGTCGTGGCCGTAGCCGGGGTAGCCGGYGCCGATGAACACGCCGGTGCTGCTGCCCTTGAGGGTGTCCGGGTCGAGGCCGGCCCGTTCGAAGACCTCCCAGGCGGTCTCCAGGAGGAGGCGCTGCTGCGGGTCCATGGTGAGGGCCTCGCGCGGCGAGATGCCGAAGAAGCCGGGGTCGAAGTGGGTGGCGGTGTCGACGAAGCCGCCCTCGCGGACGTAGCTCGTACCGGCCTTGGCGCGGTCGGGGTCGTAGAAGCCGTCGAGGTTCCAGCCCCGGTCGGTGGGGAAGTCGCCGATGGCGTCGCGGCCTTCGGCGACGAGCTGCCACATGTCCTCGGGCGAGGTGATTCCGCCGGGATAGCGGCAGCTCATGGAGACGATGGCGATGGGCTCGTCGGAGGCGGCGACCGGGGCGGCGGCCTCGGCGGTGGTGTCCTCGTCGCCGAGGAGTCCGGTGCGCAGCAGTTCGGCGACGGCCTGGGGGGTGGGGTGGTCGAAGACCATCGTCGCGGGCAGGGTGAGGCCGGTGGCGGCGGTGAGCCGGTTGCGCAGGTCGACGGAGGTCAGCGAGTCGAAGCCGGTGGCCTTGAAGGCGCGTCCGGGCTCGATCGCGTCGGGGGAGGGGTGGCCCAGGACGGCGGCCGCCTCCCGGCGGACCAGGTCGAGCAGGATCGTGTCGCGTTCGCCTTCGGGGGCCTGGCGCAGGCGGCGGGCGAACTCTGCGGCCGGGTCGTCCGCGTCGGTGTCCTCGTCGGGGCGGACGGCGTCGAGGGCCTTGCGTGCCTCGGGGATGCCGGTGAGCAGCGGGCTGGGCCGGGTGGCGGTGAAGCCGGGCGCGAAGCGGGACCAGTCGACGTCGGCGACGGCGACGAACGCCTCGTCGTGTTCGACGGCCTGGACCATCGCGGACAGGGCCGTCACCGGGTCCATCTCCAGGACGCCGCGGCGGCTCATGTACTCCTGCGCGCCGGCGGTCTCCATGATGCCGCCGCCGCCCCAGGCGCCCCAGGCGACGGAGGTGGCGGTGAGGCCGCGGGCCCGGCGGTGTTCGGCGAGCGCGTCGAGGTGGGCGTTGGCGGCGGCGTAGGCGGTGTGGCCGGCGGCGCCCCAGACACCGGAGTTGGAGGAGAACAGGACGAAGGCGTCCAGGGCGGTGTCGCCGAGGAGTTCGTCGAGGTGGGTGGCGCCGGCGGCCTTCCCGGCGAGGACCCGCGCGAACTCCTCGGGCGTGACCTCCTCCAAGGCCGTGGACTGGGGGACTCCGGCGGCGTGGACGACGGCGGTGAGGGGGGTGGCGGCGGGTACGGAGGCCAGCAGCGCGGCAACCGCGTCGCGGTCGGCGACGTCGCAGGCGACGGCTTCGGCCTCGGCGCCCAGGGCCCGCAGCTCCGCGAGTAGTCCGTCGGCGCCGGGGGCGTCGGGGCCGCGACGGCCGGCCAGCAGGAGGCGTTCGGCGCCGGCGGCGGCGAGCCAGCGGGCCACGTGGGCGCCGACTCCGCCGGTGCCGCCGGTGACGAGGACGGTGCCGTGCGGGCGCCAGTCGCGGGCGGGTTCGCGGTCGTCGAGGGCGGCGCGGACCAGGCGGCGGCCGAAGGTGCCGGAGCCGCGGACGGCGATCTGGTCCTCCTCGCCGGCGCCGCCGGCGAGGATCTGGACGAGCCGGGTCAGGGCGCGGTCGTCGGCGGCGCGCGGCAGGTCGACGAGTCCGCCCCAGCCGCGGGGCCGTTCGAGGGCGACGACCCGGCCCAGGCCCCAGACCTGGGCCTGGGCGGGGTCGGGGGCTTCGTCGGAGCGGCCGGTGGAGACGGCGCCGCGGGTCACCGTCCACACCGGGGCGCCGGTGAGGCCGGCGTCGGTGAGGGCCTGGACCAGGACGAGGCCGTGCAGGGCGCCGTCGGCGCCGAGGCCGGCCAGGGAGAGGACCCCGGTGACCTCGGTGCCGGCGACGGCGGTGCGGACCAGTTCGGCGAGGGCGGCGCGGTCGGTGCCGCCGGCGCGTACGGTCACGGTCGAGGCGCCGTGCCGGGCGAGCGCGGCGGCGCAGTCGGCGGCCGGGGACTCGTGGGCCGGGTCGGCGGGCAGCACGACCAGCCAGGTGCCGGTCAGGGGTGCGGGGGCGGGCTCCGGGAGGCGGTCCCAGGAGACGCGGTAGCGCCAGGAGTCGACGGTGGACCGCTCGCGGCGGCGGCGCCGCCAGGAGGACAGGGCGGGCAGCAGTTCGCCCAGGGAGCGGCGCTCCTCCAGGTCGAGGGTGCCGGCGAGGGCTTCGAGGTCCTCGCGTTCGACGGCGTCCCAGAAGCGGGCCTCGGCCTCGTCGGCGGGCAGGGTCGCGGCATCGGCGGGGGCGGCATCGGCCGCCTCCAGCCAGTACCGCTGCTGCTGGAAGGCGTAGGTGGGCAGTTCGACGGTGCGGGGGCCGTGCGGGGCGACGAGGGTGGCCCAGTCGACGCCGGCGCCGCCCACCCAGGCCTCGGCGAGGGAGGTCAGGAGGCGGCGCGAGCCGCCGTCGTCGCGGCGCAGGGTGCCGAGGGTGACGGCGGCGGCGGCCGTGGTGTCGATGGTCTCCTGGACGCCGACGGTCAGGACGGGGTGGGCGCTGGACTCGACGAAGATGCCGTGGCCCTCGGCGAGGAGGGCGCGGACGGCCTCCTCGAAGCGGACGGTGGTGCGCAGGTTGGTGTACCAGTACTCGGCGTCGAGTTCCGTGCCGTCGAGGAATCCGGCGGTGACGGTGGAGAAGAAGGGGGTGTCGGCGGTGCGCGGCTCGATGCCGGCGAGGAGGCCGGTGACCTCGTCGCGGATGGACTCGACCTGCGCGGAGTGCGAGGCGTAGTCGACGTTGATGCGGCGGGCCCGTACGCCGTCGGCCTCGCAGGCCGCGAGGAGCTCGTCCAGGGCCGCGGACACCTTCGCCGCGTCCTGGAGGGACAGGGCGCCGCAGACGGCGGCGGCGGCGATCTCGCCCTGCGAGTGGCCGACGACCGCGGCCGGAACGACCCCGGCGGCCCGCCACAGCTCGGCGAGGGAGACCATGACCGCCCACAGGGCGGGCTGGACCACGTCGACGCGGTCGAAGCCGGGAGCGCCGGCCTCCTGCCGCAGCACGGCCGGCAGGGACCAGTCGGTGTGCGGGGCGAGGGCTTCGGCGCACGCGTCGAGGCGGGCGGCGAACACCGGGGAGGCCTCGTACAGCTCCACGGCCATGCCGGCCCACTGGGACCCCTGGCCGGGGAAGACGAGGACGACCCCGGAGCCGGGCAGGGTGGCGCCCTGGACGACGGTGGTGGCTCCGGGTGCGGCGTCGGCGAGGGCGGCGAGGCCCTCCTGGAAGCCGTGGTCGCCGACGGCGACGACCACGGCGCGCTGCTCCAGGGCGGCGCGGGTGGTGGCCAGGGAGTGGGCGACGTCGGCGGGGCCGGGCGCGTCCTCCCGGCCGGCGAAGGCGCGCAGCCGGTCCGCCTGGGCGCGCAGGGCGCCCGGGGTGTGGCCGGAGAGGGGCCACGGGATCAGCGGGGTGGACAGGACGGCGGCCGGGGCGGCGGGGGCGGCGGCGCCCTCGGCGTCGGCGTCCGGGCCGTCGGGGGCGTCCTGTTCGAGGATGACGTGCGCGTTGGTGCCGCCGACACCGAAGGCGGAGACGCCCGCGCGGCGCGGGCCGCCGTCGCGGGAGGTCCACTCGACGGGCTCGCGCAGCAGCCGTACGGAGCCGGCCGACCAGTCGACCTGGCTGGTGGGCGCGTCGACGTGGAGGGTGCGGGGCAGCAGGCCGTGGCGCATGGCCATGACCATCTTCATCACGCCGGCCATGCCGGCGGCGGCCTGGGTGTGGCCGATGTTGGACTTCACGGAGCCGAGCCACAGCGGCCGGTCCTCGGGGCGGTTCTTCCCGTAGGCGGTGAGCAGGGCCTGCGCCTCGATGGGGTCGCCGAGGGTGGTGCCGGTGCCGTGCGCCTCGACGGCGTCGATCTGCTGGGCGCCGAGGCGGGCGTTGGTGAGGGCCTGCTTGATGACGCGGATCTGGGAGGGGCCGTTGGGGGCGGTCAGGCCGTTGGAGGCGCCGTCCTGGTTGACGGCGGAGCCGCGGATCACGGCCAGGACCTCGTGTCCGTTGCGGCGGGCGTCCGAGAGCCGCTCCAGCAGCAGGACGCCGATGCCCTCGGCGAACCCGGTGCCGTCGGCGGAGTCGGCGAAGGCCTTGCAGCGGCCGTCGGCGGCCAAGCCGCGCTGGCGGCTGAACTCGACGAACAGACCGGGGGTGGACATGACGGTGACGCCGGCGGCCAGGGCGAGGGAGCACTCGTCCTGGCGCAGGGCCTGCACGGCCAGGTGCAGGGCGACGAGGGAGGAGGAGCAGGCGGTGTCGACGGTGACGGCCGGCCCCTCCAGGCCGAAGGTGTAGGCGAGGCGGCCGGAGACGACGGCCGCCGCGCTGCCCGTGCCGAGGTAGCCCTCGACGTCGTCGGGGACCGAGTCGAGGTCGGTGGCGTAGCTGGAGGAGGAGGCGCCGACGAACACGCCGGTGCGGCTGCCCTTGAGCGACGTCGGGTCGTACCCGGCGCGCTCCAGGACCTCCCAGGAGGTCTCCAGCAGCAGCCGCTGCTGCGGGTCCATGGCGAGCGCCTCGCGCGGCGAGATGCCGAAGAGCTGCGCGTCGAAGCGCGGGACGTCCCGGAGGAACCCGCCCTGCTTGGTGTAGGAGGTGCCGATCCGGTCGGGGTCGGGGTCGTAGAGGGCGTCCAGGTCCCAGCCGCGGTCCTCGGGGAAGCCGCCGATGCCGTCGCGGCCGTCGGCGACGAGGTCCCACAGCTGTTCGGGCGTGCCGACCTGTCCGGGGAAGCGGCAGGCCATGCGGACGATGGCGACGGGCTCGGGCTCTTCGAGCTCCTTGACGCGCCGGCGCGCGTTGCGCAGGTCGGCGGTGGCCCGCTTCAGATATTCGCGGAGCTTTTCTTCATTGTTCGTGCTCAACGTCACTCACCTACCGGGAACGGGAAGCCAACACGGCGCGGTCGTTGCGGGCGCGGGGTCACTGCGTCTCCAACTCGTCGTCGAGCAGGTCGAAGAGCTCGCTGTCCGAGGCCGAGTCGAGGTCGGCGTCGGAGGCGGGCGCCGCGTCCGCTCCGGTGGCGTTCCAGGCGGCGAGCAGCGCGTGGAGCCTGCCGCTGATCCGGCCGCGGTCTTCGGGGGTGGCCTGCGCGGCCGCGGCGAGGGCGCCGCCGAGCCGGTCGATCTCGTCGAGCAGCGGGTCCAGGCCGTCGGTGTCGCCGAGGAGTTCGGTGCGCAGCAGGGCGGCGAGCTCGACGGGCGTCGGGTGGTCGAAGACCAGGGTGGAGGGCAGGCTCAGGCCGGTGGCGGCGCCGAGCCGGTTGCGCAGTTCGACGGCGCTGAGGGAGTCGAAGCCCAGTTCGCGGAAGGCCCGCTGGGGTCCTACGGCGGCCAGGGCCTCCGGGCCGGTGGTGCCGTGGCCGAGGACGGAGGCGGCCTGCTTGCGGACGAGGTCGAGCAGGAGGCGGTCCTGCTCGGCCGCCGGGAGGCCGGTGAGCCGGTGCAGGAGGGCGTCGGCGGCGCCGTCGGCCTCCTCGGCCTCGGCGGCCGCGGTGGCCTCGGCGCGGGCGAGGAGCCGCGCCGCCTCGGGGACCATCTCGAACAGGGGGCTGTTGCGTTCGGTGTTGGTGCCCAGCGAGAAGCTGTCCCAGCGGATGTCGATGATGACGGGGGCGGTCTCCTCGTGGTCGAGGGACTGCTGGAGCGCGGCGGTGGCGAGCTCCGGGGGGAGCTCCCAGACGCCCTGGAGGCGGGCGCGTTCGCCGACGCCGTTGTCGGCCATGCCGCTGCCCTCCCAGGTGCCCCACACGACGGCGGTGGCGGGCAGGCCGAGGGCGCGGCGCTGCTCGGCGAGGGCGTCGAGGAAGGTGTTGCCGGGGGTGTAGTTGCCCAGGCCCGCGGAGCCGTAGGCGGCGCCGAAGGAGGAGAACAGGACGAAGGCGGTGAGCTCCTTGTCCCGGGTCAGTTCCTGGAGGTTGAGGGCGCCGCGCACCTTGACGGCGAGGACGCGCTCCATGCGGTCGGGGGTGAGCGAGTCGACCATGCCGTCGTCGAGGACGGCGGCGGTGTGGAACACCGAGGTCAGCGGGGCGTCGGCGGGGACGGCGTCGATGACGGCGGCCAGGGCGGCGGCGTCGCTGACGTCGGCGGCGGCGAGGGTGACCCGGGCGCCGAGGGCGGTGAGTTCGGCTTCGAGGGCGGCGGCGCCGGGGGCGTCGGGTCCGCTGCGGCTGATCAGGAGGAGGTGTTCGGCGCCGGCGCGGGCGAGCCAGCGGGCGGTCTGCGCGCCGAGTCCGCCGGTGCCGCCGGTGATCAGGGCGGTGCCGGACGGCTGCCAGGTGCGGGCCGGTCCGGTGTCGCCGAGGGGGGCCCGGACCAGGCGGCGGACCAGGACGTTCCAGGACCGTACGGCGAGCTGGTCCTCGTCGCCGGGTTCGGTGAGGACGCCGGCGAGCCGGTTCCAGGCCTCCTCGTCGGGCTGCTGCGGCAGGTCGACGATGCCGCCCCACAGCCGCGGGTGCTCCTGCACGAGGACGCGGGCCAGGCCCCAGACGGCGGCCTGGACGGGGCTGGTCAGCGGGTCGGAGTCGCCGACGGAGACGGCGCCCTGGGTGAGGGCCCACACCGGGGCGTCGAACTCGGCGAGTTCACGGACCTGGAGGATCGCCTGGACGAGGGTGACGGTGCCGGCCAGGCCGAGCGGGAGCTCGGGGTGGTCGGGGTGGGGGCGCTCGTCGAGGGGGAGCAGGGACAGGATCCCGGTGACGGAGTCCTCGCCCTCGATGGTGAGTTCCTGGTGGAGCTGCTGGGCGAGGGTGTAGCGGTCGGAGGCCCAGACGTCGACGGGGACGCGGACGGTGCGGGCGCCCCGGTCGGCGAGGCGGTCGGCGGCGGCCGCGGCGAGCGCGTCGTCGCCGCCCTCGGACTCCACGATCAGCCAGGTGCCGGTCAGCCGCGGTGCGGCGGTCTCGGCGACCGTCCACACGGTGCGGTAGCGCCAGGAGTCGATCGCGGACTTCTCGCGGCGGGTGCGGCGCCAGGCGGCCAGGGCGGGCAGGGCCTCGCCGAGGGGCTGGTCGGCGCCGACGCCGAGGGGCGCCAGGTCGCCGCTGTCCACTGCCGCCCAGAAGGCGGCGTCGACCTCGTCGCCGCCGTGCGCGGCGACGGCGGGGGCCGCCGGGTCGGCGGGGGCCGCCGGGTCGGCGGGGGTGGCGTCGAGCCAGTAGGGGCGGTGCTGGAAGGCGTACGTGGGCAGGTCGACCCGCTGTGCGCCGTCGGGGAAGACGGTGGGCCAGGCGACGCCGGCGCCGCGGGTCCAGGCTTCGGCGAGGGAGGTGAGGAACCGCTGCGGGCCGCCCTCGTCGCGGCGCAGGGTGGCGAGGGTGACGGCGGACGCGGCGGCCGGTGCCTCGGCGGCATCGATGGTCTCCTGGACGCCGATGGTGAGGACGGGGTGGGCGCTGGCCTCGATGAACAGGCCGTGGCCGGCGGTGAGGAGGCTGCGGACGGCCTCCTCGAAGCGGACGGTGGTGCGCAGGTTGGTGTACCAGTACGCGGCGTCCAGCTCGGAGCCGTCGGCCCACTCCCCCGTCACGGTGGAGAAGAAGGGGATCTCGGCGGTGCGCGGCTCGATGCCGGCGAGGAGGCCGGTGACCTCGTCGCGGATGGACTCGACCTGCGCGGAGTGCGAGGCGTAGTCGACGTTGATGCGGCGGGCCCGTACGCCGTCGGCCTCGCAGGCCGCGAGGAGCTCGTCCAGGGC
>NZ_JBFRER010000233.1:0-5079 GCF_052114405.1 Streptomyces sp. M-16
GCACCCGCACCCCACCCCCCCACGCACCGCCCCCGGCCGGGGGCCGGCCGGGGGTGAACGAACTCCCCTCCACCCAGGAAGTGAGCACCGCACATGGCCGACACCGCCGACCAGAAGAAGTCCGACCACCGTCCGGAGCACCGTCCGGACCACCGCTCGGAGCGCAAGCGCCGGCTGCTGCCACCGCCCGCCTGGTGGCCCCTGCCCGCCTGCGCCCTGCTCGGCCTCGCCGCGGGCGGGGCGTACGGGGTCCTCAAGGCCCCCGAGTACGCCGCCACCAGCTACGTCGTCGCCGTCCCCAACGAGACCACCGAGCCCGCGACCGCCCTCGGCTTCGCCCAGGCCTACGGACGCATCGCCACCAGCAGCTCCACCCTCGCCTACGCCCAGCCCCGCGCCGGCATCGACGCCCGCCGCCTGCGCACGCAGGTCCGTACCGAGACCTCCCCCGACTCCCCGATGATCGCCATCACCGGGATGTCCAAGAGCCCCTCCGAGGCCGCCGACATCGCCAACGCCGTCGCCGACGCGCTCACCCTGAGCAGCAACCAGGCCGCCAAGAACACCGGCGTGCAGCTGCTCCTGTTCAACCAGGCCGTCGCGCCCGCCGACCCCGCCTCCCCGTCGGCCCCCGTCAGCGGCGCCGTCGGGCTCTGCGCGGGCGGGCTGCTGGGCGGGCTGTGGCTGCTGGCCCGGCCCGGCCGCCGCAAGCAGGAGGAAGAGGCGCTCCCGGTCGTGGAGGAGTACGCCTCGCTGCCCGCCCAGGGCGAGCACTCCGAGACCAAGGAGAAGGAGTCCGTGCGATGACGCGGGGCTCCACCGGGGCCCTGACGGTGACGATGTGCCGCGACCCCCGGCAGTTCGCCGAGCTGGAGGAGCCGTGGAACCGGCTCGTCCGAGGCTGCCCCACCGCCACCCCCTTCCAGAGCCACGCCTGGCTCCACTCGTGGTGGCTGTCGTACGGGAAGGAGGGCCGGCTCCGGGTCCTGCTCGTGCGGCGGGGCGGGGAACTGGTCGGCGCGGCCGCGCTGATGCTCGTACACCGGCCGCTGCCGCGGCTGGTGCCGCTGGGCGGGCCCATCACCGACTACTTCGACGTGCTCGTGGCCGACGGGTACGCCGACCAGGTCGTGCCCGCCCTGGCCCACGGGCTGCACCGGGCCGCCCGCAGCGCGGTCGTGGACCTGCGCGAGGTACGGCCGGGGGCGGCGGCCGAGGCGCTGTACGAGGCGTGGCCCGGGGTGACCGGCAAGCTGGCCGACTCCACCTGCATGGAACTGCCCGCGCTGCCCTTCGACGAGCTCGTCAAACGGATGCCGGCCTCCGGCGCCCAGCGGGTGCGGGCCAAGCTGCGCAAGACCGACGCCGCCGGGATCGAGGAGCACGAGGTCACCGAGGACGAGGTGCCGGGGGCCGTACGGACCCTGCTGCGGCTCCACGAGAAGCAGTGGCGCGGCCGGGGGGTCACCCCCGAACACCTGCGGCCCCGGTTCGCCGAGCACCTGACCCGGGCCACCCGGCGGATGGTGCGGGCGGGGGAGGGGCGGCTGACGGAGTTCCGGCTGGACGGCGCGGTGGTGGCGGCCAACGTCACGCTGCTGTCCGCCGGGCTGAGCGGCGGCTACCTGTACGGCGCCGATCCGGAACTGAGGGACCGCAAGGTCGACGTCGCGACGCTGCTGCTGCGCTACGAGGCGGGCCGGGCACTGGCCGAGGGGCGGCCGGTGGTGAGCTTCCTGCGCGGCAACGAGCCGTACAAGAACCACTGGCGGCCCGAGACGGTCGTCAACCAGCGTCTCCTGCTGGCCACGCACGCGCTCGCGCCCCTGCTGCGGCTGCACGAGTCGCAGGTCACGGGGCGCGAGCGGGCGGTGGACGCGCTGCGCGAGGCGCTGCCGGCCGCCCGGGACTGGCGGGCGCGGCTGAACGAACTGCGGGTGCGATGACCCGTCTAGAAGGGCCAGAAGCCGGAGTTCTTGCCCCAGTCGAGCGTGATGCAGACCGTCTGCTTGCCGAGCAGCTTGTTCAGCCACTCGCCGAAGTTGAGCGGGACGCACCACTGCGTGCTGTTGGCGGTCGGTTCGGGGGCGGGCGGCTTCGGCGCCGGACTGGGGACGGGGACGGGCACGGGCACGGGGGCGGGGACGAGCGGGCTCGGCGACGCGGGCACCGTGACCTCGGGCGTCGGCGCCGGCGGGAAAACCGGCGGGACGGACACCTCGGGATCGGGCTTGGGCTCGGGCGCGGGCTCGGGGGGCGGCGTCGGGGCCGGGCTCGTACCCGTGCTCGGGCCGGGGACGACCGGGGGCACGACCGGGGGGTCGGACGCCTCCGGGGTGGGGGCCGGCGTCGGGACGACCGGGGGGACGGATGCCTCGGGCGTGGGGGCCGGCGCCGGGACCTGCGGGGTCGGGACCTGGGGGGTCGGGATGTGCGGGGTCGGGAGCTGCGAGGTCGGGATCTGGGGCGCCGGGAGCTGCGGGGTCGGGACGACCGGCGTCGGGACCACCGGAGTGGGCATCACCGGCGTCGGGACGACCGGCGTCGGGACCACGGGCGTCGGGACCACCGGGGGCGTGGGCTCGACCGGCACCTGCGGGGTCAGCGCCTCGCGGAAGACCCGCGACGACTTCGGGTTCTGCTTGCACTGCCACACGCCGTGCGGGCAGTAGTCGGTGATGGTGTGGTAGAGCGGCTTGTGCTGCTCGATCCACTTCAGCATGCGCCGCACGTACTCCGGGTTGTCCCCGTTGCGGAACAGCCCCCACTCCGGGAACGAGATCTCCTTGCCGTGTGCCTTCGCGAAGTCGACGTGCGCCTGGAGTCCGTACGGCTGCGTGATCTGGTCGTCGAAGGTCCGGCCCGGCGCCTGGTCGTACGAATCCATGCCGATGACGTCGACCACGTCGTCGCCCGGGTAGCACTTGGTCCAGCCGATCGCGTCCGTCCCCCGGTTGGGGGTGAAATCGAACTTGAACCGCTGACCGGGAACGGCGCGCATCGCGTTGACGACGCGCTTCCAGTACGCCTTCCAGTTCTCCGGGTCGGGCCCGCAGCGGTGGGTGTACGTGGTGCCGTTCATCTCCCAGCCGAGCACGACGACCGTGTCCGGCACCCCCAGCGCCACCAGCCGTTCGGCCAGCTTCGTGAAGTGCCGGTCGTACTGGCCCTCCGCGCCGGCCCGGATCAGCTGGGCCACCTGCCAGTCCGGCACCCGGCCCTCGTTCCGGGCCTGCATGGGCACGTTCAGCACGAACATCCGGTCGTCCTCGGCCCGCCGCCACTCGGCCCAGTCCGTCAGGAAGGGCACGTTGCCCTCGATGCCCGCCCACTGGTCACCGGGCAGATACGTGTGCCCGACCCGGATCTCCTTGCCGCCCAGCCAGCGCGACAGGTACGGGATCCGGGCGACGCCGGGCGGCCCGTAGTCGAGGTAGGCGCCCATGGCGATGTCGGAGCCCCTGGGCTCTTCCTCCGGTGCCGCCAGGGCGGCCCCGGAGGCGAGCAGCCCGGCCGTGACCGTACCGATGCAGGTGCTCGCCAGTCGGCGGCGTGGTCTGGGCATGGCGTCTCCCGAGCTTTCCTGAACCGGTGTGCTTGCCAACGACGTTAGACATCRCATCTGACGAATGCCCTGTCCGATGGCCTTTGCCTAGGCCATTCGCAGCTGCGCATCCTGCCCGCTTGGTCCGACTAGGTGAAAGACACCGTTTCCATGCACGCGTTCGCCAACCATGTGCCCGCTGTTCTGCTCAGACTCGATCGGAATCCGTTCCACCACGGAACCCTCGGCGCCGTCAGATCGCTTGGGCGCAAGGGCGTGGAGGTCCATGCCGTTGTCGAAGCCGGGGGAGGTCCCATGGGGCGTTCGCGGTACCTGCGCGCCACGCACCCCGGTCCCGACGGGGGGCTCGACCCCGAAGCGCCCGAGGCGTTGCTGGAATGCCTGACCGGGGTGTYGCAGCGGATCGGGCGACCGGCGGTGCTCATCGCCATGGACGACCTGAGCGCCATTGCGGTCTCCAGGGTCGCCCCGATGCTGACGGACCGTTTCCGGATCCCCCATCAGCCCGACAACCTGCCCGCGCGCGTGGCCGACAAGGCGGAGCTGTCGCGGCTCTGCGCCCGCTGGGGCGTCCCGCACCCGGAGACGGTGATCCCGGCGAGCGGGGCCGAGGCGGCCGAGGCCGCCTGGCGGCTCGGCCTGCCGGTGGTGGCCAAGTGGAGCCGGCCGTGGCTGCTGCCCGCCGCCGCCGGACTGCGCAGCACCACCCTGGTGCACGGGGTCGCGGAGGCGCGGCGGCTGTACGAACGCTCGGCGGAGGCCGGGAGCCGCCTGCTGCTCCAGCGGTTCCTGCCCGCCGGCCCCGACACCGACTGGTTCTTCCACGGGGCCTTCGCCCGGGGCGGGCGCCCGCTGCTCGCCGGGTCGGGCCGCAAGGAGCTGTCCTGGCCGGTGCGGACGGGACTGACGGCGGTCGGGCGGTGGCTGCCGGACCCGGCCGTGGAGGAGTCGGGGCTGCGGCTCGCCGAACGGCTCGGCTACCAGGGGATCCTGGACCTCGACTTCCGGTGCGACGAGCGGGGCACCTTCCGCCTGGTGGACTTCAACCCGCGCCCCGGCGCGCAGTTCCGGCTGTTCACGGACGACCGCGGGCTGGACGTGGTCCAGGCGATGTACCTCGATCTGACGGGGCAACGGGTCCCGGAGCCGGTGGGCGGTCCCGGCCGGGTGTTCGTCGCCGAGAACTACGCGCTGCTCGCGGCGGTACGGGGCCGCCGGCTGCCCGCGGCGGGCGCCGGGCGGGACCCCGGCCCGGCCGGTGGCACCGGGGTGTCCGGGGCGTGCGGGGTGTCCGGTGCCCTTGGGGCGTCCGGGGTGTCCGGCCCGCCCGGGGTGCCCGGCCCCGTCCCGCCCAGCGGCCGGCGCACGGCGGAGGCGGGCCCCGTCCTGCCCACCGTCCGCCGCCCGGAACCGGAACCGCGGACCCGGCCCGAGGGGGGCCCGGCCCCCGCGGCCGGTCCGGCCGACGGGGCCCAGGACCCGCCCGCCGCACCGGCCCCGCGCGACGGGGCCCC
>NZ_JBFRER010000234.1:0-5056 GCF_052114405.1 Streptomyces sp. M-16
GGCCGGACCCGGCCCCGCCGGCGGTCGAGGCGCGGGGGTCCGGGGCCGGCCCCCGGCAACCGGCCCGCACCCGAACGGCTGCGGCCGGCACGACCCGGYGCCGCCGGCGGTCGAGGCGCCGGGGCCCGGCGGGATCAGGTGGTGCCGAGCCAGGTGCCCACCACGTAGGTCACGGCCATGGCGAGCGCGCCGCCCAGGACGTTGCGCAGGACCGCCCGCGGGACCGGGGCCCCGCCGAGCCGGGCGCTGACCACCCCGCACAGGGTGAGCGCGGCCAGCACGGCCGTCACCGTGACCGGCACCCGCCCGGACGGCCCCGGCAGGACGATCGCCAGCAGCGGCAGCACCGCACCCACCGTGAAGGCCACCAGGCTCGCGAACGCCGCGTGCCACGGGTTCGCCAGCTCGTCCGGCTCGATGCCGAGCTCCACGCGCGCGTGCGCCCGCAGCGCGTCCCGCTCCGTCAGCTGCTCCGCCGCCTCCCGGGCCACCGCGTGGTCCAGGCCCCGGTCCATCAGCATCCCGGTGAGTTCGTCGAGCTCCGCCTCGGGCTCCTCGGCCAGTTCCCGCCGCTCCACCTCCAGCGCCGCCCGCTCGGAGTCCCGCTGCGAGCTCACCGACACGTACTCCCCCGCCGCCATCGACAGCGCCCCGGCCAGCAGGCCCGCCACCCCCGCCGTCAGGATCGCCGTGCGCGAGGTGGTCGCGCCGGCCACGCCCACGACCAGGCCGGCCGTCGAGATGATCCCGTCGTTGGCGCCCAGCACCCCGGCCCGCAGCCAGTTCAGCCGGGTGCTGATGGCGACACTCTGCACATCCGTCACGGGACCACTGTCGCGGCCCGCGCCCGCCGGAGCCACCCGGCGTGCGCGCCCCGGGCACCGGTACCAGGGTGGAGGGGTGAGACGCGGACGGGAGGACCTGGGCAGCCTGCACGGAGCACCGCCACCGCGCTGGGCCCGGCTCGCGCCCGCGGTGGCCCTGGTGGTGCTCTGCTTCATCCAGTGGCTGACGCCCGGGACCGCCGAGCTGGGCTACTTCCTGGCCGCCCTGCCCGCCGTGGCCGCCTTCTCCTACGGGGCCGGCGGCACCGCCGCCTTCGCCGTCGTGGTGCTGGTGCTCCTCGGGGTGCCCGCGCTCGGCGTCGGCCACGCCCACAGCTCGGACCTGGCGACCGTGGCCACCGTCGGGCTGCTCAGCGTGGTCATCGCCCTGGTGCGGCGGCGCCGGGACGCCCAGCTCGTGACCGTCCGCACGGTCGCCGAGGCCGCCCAGATGGCGGTACTGCCGCCGGTTCCGGAGCAGGTGGGCACGGTGCGCTGCGCCGCGCTCTACCGGGCGGCCCAGCGCGGCACTCTGGTCGGTGGCGACCTGTACGACGTACGGGCCGGACCGTACGGGGTGCGGGCGGTGGTGGCCGACGTCCAGGGGCACGGGCTGACGGCGGTCGGGACGGTCGTCGCCCTGCTCGGCGCCTTCCGCGAGGCGGTACTGGACGATCCGGAGCTGACCGGGGTCGCGGCCCGGCTGGACCGGCGGCTGACCGCGGACGCCGCGGCGGACTCCACCCCGCACCCGGAGCTGTTCGCCACGGCGGTGCTGCTGGAGTTCCCGCCCGGACGGGACCTCGTGCGCATCGTGTCGTGCGGCCACCCCCCGGTACTGCTCCTCCGGGACTTCGAGGTCTCGGAGGTGAAGGCGGAACCAGGACCTCCGCTGGGCCTGGGACTGACCGGGCCCACCCTCCCGCCGGTGACCGAGCTCCCGCTGCTGCCCGGCGACCGGCTCCTCGCGCACACGGACGGGGTCACCGAGGCCCGCGACGCGGCCGGGGTCTTCTACCCGCTGGCCACCCGCCTGCCGGCGCTGGCCGCCGACCCCGCGGGCCTGGTCCCGGCGGTGTGGCAGGACCTGGAGGCCTACACCCGGGGCGGCCCGGGTGACGACGTGGCCCTGCTGATGCTGTCGCCCGAAAGGCGGTTGCCCGGCGGCCCGCCGGGTCCCTAGATTCACCGGACACGCACGGTGCGTAGTCGACGACCACACTCGGTAGCGACACCGTCCCGACATCGTGGGAGTCGCCATGTCCATGCTGCTCATCAGAGGCACCTTCCGCGCGACGGGCTCCAAACCGGACGGCGACACGATCCCCTTCACCCCGGACGACGTGGCCGACTGGAAGCGCGTACCGGGCGACCACAAGGTCCTGCCCAAGGCCGACGGCCGCGCCTCCATCCGGCTGGAGGCCATCGACGCGCTGGAGACCCACTACGGCGACGACGACTCCGGCGTGCAGCACCAGCCCCTGGACCTGGCCCACCGGGCCGCGGACGAGCTGCTGACCTGGCTCGGCTTCACCCAGTTCGTCCGCGACGACCTGGAAACCATCACCAGCACCACCCCCGAGACCGTGCCCGGCTTCATCCTCACCGGCGGCGCCGACATCTTCGGCCGGTGCGTGGCCCTGGTCGGCCGCAGGATCCCGCCCGTCTTCAACGGCTACGAGATCGAGGTCGACGAGAGGCAGCTGAGGAACACCGCCAACCACCACCTGGTCAGCCTCGGCCTGGCCTACCCGACCTTCTACACCGGCTTCCCCGACCACCTGCGCGCCTCCCTCACCCTCGCGGCGCGGGCGGCGAGGAGCTCCACCCCCAAGAAGGGCGTGTGGGACCGGGACCGGACGACCGACGGGGCCGAGGTCACCGGGATGTCCTCCCTCACGGCCGACACCGGGGCGGTGATCCTCCCGAAGCTGTTCCGCCGGCTGAAGGACTACCTGGACCTCAACCCGGCGGCCCCCGCCCTCGGCTGCTTCCGCGCCTTCCTCGCCGGGGCCGCGGACCGGTTCTACCTCCAGGGACAGCCGGAGCCGCTCACCGGCCTGCACCGCATCGTCGAGGTCGACACCGCCCTGCAGACCGTGAAGATGACCCGCCCGGTCGAAGACATCACCTTCGACGAGAAGTGAGCGGTCCGGCCGGGCCGCCGGGGCGGAGAGCCCCGGCGGGCCGGCCGGCCGTCACATCAGCACATCAGCTGTGGGCGGCGATGAAGGCCCGGACCATCCTGCAGGTGAGGTTGGACGGCCGGTGGATACCCACCCGCACCGCCATCGTCCGTATCTTGCGGTTGGTGGCGCGCTTGGCGTCGTACGTCCCCGTGTCGAGCAGGGAAATCGCCAGCCGCATCGCCTTCAGGCGGCGGTTGTGGCTCTCGTACCACTCGCGGGGCAGGCCCGCCGGCAGCGGCTTCTTCTTGGGCATCACAATGATCGCGGCAGCGGCCATCTACAGCCTCCCAAACAGTAGTTGGCTTCCTGTCGTGCTCCCTCGATTTTACCGGGGGGCACTGACAAAAGCCCCTGGCCAGACGGAGTCTGACTACCCTGGTGCGCATGGAGATCTGGATCAATCCCGCCTGCTCGAAGTGCCGCAGCGCGCTGACCCTGCTGGACGCGGAGGGCGCCGAGTACACCGTGCGCCGGTACCTGGAGGACGTGCCGTCCGAGGCCGAGATCCGCGAGGTGCTGGGACGCCTCGGCCTGGAGCCGTGGGACATCACGCGCACCTCCGACCCCCTCGCGAAGGAGACCGGCGTACGGGACCTGCCGCGCGAGGCGACGGAACCGGCCCGGCAGGCCTGGATCGCCCACCTGGCGGCCCACCCGAAGCTCATCCAGCGCCCGATCATCACCGCCGAGGACGGCACCGCCCTGATCGCCCGCTCCGACGACGCCGTCCACGAGGCCCTGTCCCGCAGGGGGTGACGGGGGGCGAGGCTGGTCGGGGTCGAGGCGGGGTCGGGGGGCGGCGGGACTCGACCTGGTCCGTGTCAGGGAGGGTTTGGGGGTTTCCCGTCAGTCTCATCGTCCTTCCGCGTCGGGCCGGGCCGTCAAGGGCGCTCCCTTCGGTCGCGTCGCTTCGCGATGGCCTTCGGCCACCCTTGACAGCCCGTCCCGCCACGGAATGCCAAAGACTGCCGAGAAACCCCCAAAAGAACGGTTACCGGGGAAGAGGAGGAGGAGCGGGCAGCGCAGCGATGTGCGAGCCGTCTCCGCCCAGTCCCCCATTCCGGGCCCCGAATCCCTCATCGGTCCAAGGCCCGGGGCGACCAGAGCGCCCGGCATGCCCCACAGACGCGTCAGATCGCTACGCGCTTCGCCCGGCATAGCGTCCGCCGGCCGTCTGGGGCCGGACATAGACCGCCCACGGCCGAGAGTCTTCCCCCCTCAGGCGAGCGCGGGTTGTTTGTCCCTTTTGGGGTGCCGAATGGGCCCCGAAGGGGCCCTGATGGAGCTTGTCGGACTCTGAGGACGACTTTGTCGTCCTCAGAGTCCGACAGAGCCCTCCAAGGAACAGGAAGGGCCCTCTGCCGGCCGTCAGTCGCCCGACGAGCGAGCCAAATACCCCTCTTGGGCGGCTTATGTCCAGCCCCAGACGGGCGGCGGACGCTATGCCGAGTGAAGCGCGTAGCGATCCGATGCGCGGGGTGCCCGCCGGATGATCTGGTCGCCGTGTCGGGTGGTCTGACTGCCCCCGGCCCGGAATCTGGTGGAAATGGGCCCGCATCTCGGGTCCACCCAGGCGGGGAGGGGCCGGGCATCCCTGAGGCACCCGCACATCCACTCTTCCTCCCGGCCGTTTCCCTGGGGGCTTCCCGGCAGTCTTTGGCATTCCGTGGCGGGACGGTCGGTCAAGGGTGGCCGAAGGCCATCGCGAAGCGACGCGACGAAGGAGCGCCCTTGAGGGACCGGCCCGACACGGAAGGACAGTGGACTGGCGGGACGCCCCCAGCCCTCCCCCGATCCCGGCCAAGGGTGCGCCGCCCACCCCCGACCCCGCCCAGCACCCAGCACCCCCACCCCGCTCCACCCGCATCCCCCGTAGGCTGGCATTCGTACCCAAAAGGAATAAACAGCACCGAATGCTGAACCGCGAAACCAAGGGATCCCCCGTGAACGAGCAGCAGCAGCCGTCCGCCGCCGCGCCCTCCGGCCCCGCGTCGCCCGCCGCGCCGCCCGCCGCGTCGCCCGGTGCCGGCGGGCCTCCGGTGC
>NZ_JBFRER010000235.1:0-4956 GCF_052114405.1 Streptomyces sp. M-16
CCGGGCGGGTCGGCGCGCGCATCGCGGCGGCCCTGCCGGAGGGGCTGGTGCGTACGGCCGGCTCCCGCCGGATGGGCTGCGCCCTGCCCGGTGCCGACCTGGACCTGGTGGCGGTGCTGCCGGGCGCGCCGGACATCGCCGGGGTACGGGCGCGGGTGGCGGCGGCCCTGCCGGAGGCGGAGCGGCTGCGGGAGGTGACCGGGGCCCGGGTGCCGGGGCTGCGGCTGCGGGCGTGCGGACTGGACGTGGACCTGGTGGTCGTCGCGGCGGGTTCGCTGGAGCCGGCGCGGGCCGTGGAGCGCGGGGCGGAGCTGGGCGAGGCGGCCGCGGTGGCGCTGAGCGCCCTCGGCGACGCGGACGCCGTACGGGAGTCGGTGGGCGCCGACCACGCCGCCTTCGCCCGGCTGGCGCGGGAGGTGAAGGCCTGGGCGCGGGCCCGCGGCCTGGACTCGGCGCCCTTCGGGGGGCTGCCGGGGCTCGCCTGGTCGGTGCTGGCCGCGCGGACCGTCCGGGACTGCGGGGAGCGTTCCCCAGGGGCGCTGCGGCGGGAGTTCTTCGGGACCTGGGCGGCCTGGGACTGGACGCGGCCGGTGGCCCTGGACCCAGGTGCCCCCGCCCGCCCCGGGCCGGACCCGGTCACCGTTCTCACCCCCTCCGCGCCGGTCCGCAGCTGCACCGGGCAGGTGGGTGCCGGGATGCGCGACCTGCTCGTAGGGGAGCTGTACCGGGCGTGGGAGCTGCTGGAGGAGGATCCCGGCGGGCCGGACCGGCTGCTGTCGGCGCCGCCGCTGCACCGCCGGCACGCGGCGTGGGCGGTGGTGGACGTACGGGCCGACGCGCCGCGGGAGTTCGAGGAGCGGATGGGCCGCACCCGGGGGCGGGTGCGCGCCCTGCTCGGCGCGCTCGCGGAGAGCGGGGTCCCGGACGCGCACGCCTGGCCCCGTCCGTTCGAGCGGACCGGCACGCTGGCCCGGTACGCGATCGGCCTGGGCCCCACGCCTCCGGACGCCCCGGCGCTCGCGGCACTCGCCGGCCCCTGGTCGGCCGGCCTCCCCGGTGTGGAGGTCACCCGGGCCGCGAACGGCGAGGTCCCCGACCTCCACCACCCCGACCGGGGCCGTCTCCTCCCGTGATCTCCCGGTCCCCGCCCGGGCGGGCGGTCAGACCTCGATGACGATCTTGCCGGCGGTGTGGCCGGACTGGCTGAGGGCGAAGGCCGCCGCGAGGTCGGCGAGGGGGAAGGTCTCGGCGACCGTGACCGTCAGCTGCCCCGCGTCGGCGAGGGCCCCCAGGGCCATGAGGTCGACGCCCGCGGGGCGGACCCACATCCACTGGCCGCCCGCGCCGAGGACCGTGTGGTCGGCGATCGAGGCGTGCCGGCCGCCCTCGCCGAGGACGGCCAGGGTGACGTCGAGGACCCCGCCGACGAAGTCCGCGACGACGCTGACGCCCTCGGGGGCGAGGGCGCGGACCCGCTCGGTCAGGCCGTCCCCGTAGGCGACGGGCTCGCAGCCCAGGGAGCGCAGCCGGTCGTGGTTGCGCGGGGAGGCGGTGCCGATGACCCGCGCGCCGAGCGCGCGGGCGATCTGCACGCCGAGGGATCCGACGCCGCCGGCCGCGCCGTGGACGAGGACGGTGTCGCCGTCGCCCGTGCCGAGCCGGGTCAGCAGTTGGTAGGCGGTGAGCCCGGCCAGGGGCAGGCCTGCCGCCTGCTTCCAGCTGAGGGAGAGGGGCTTGGGCGCGAGGGCCCGTACGGGGACGGTGACGTATTCGGCGAAGGTGCCGCCGTGCACGTAGTCCTTGCGGGCGTAGGCGATGACCTCGTCCCCGACGGCGAACTCGGGGGTGTCGATGCCGACGCGTTCGACCGTGCCGGCCACGTCCCAGCCGGGGACCACGGGGTGGACCACGTCCATCAGGGCGTCGAGACCTCCCGCCATGATCTTCCAGTCCACGGGGTTGACGGAGGCGCAGCGGACCCGGACGAGCACCTCGCCGGGGCCGACCTTGGGAACGGGCTGCCGGGTCTCGGAGAGCACCTCCGTCCCGCCGTAGGTGTCGTACGTCATCGCCCGCATGGTGGCCTGGGTGTCCTCCGGCATGTGCGCGCCCTCTCCGTGAGCCGTGAGCCGTGATCTGGTGCAGTGATCTGGTGCCGTGATCTGGCGGAAGCCCCCCTTGTCCATCCCACCACGAAAGGCCGTGCCCGCCCCGGGAGGCGGGGCGGGCACGGCGCGGCGCACCGGAACACCGGCTGCGCCCGTTCGCGTGCGGGATGTGGTTCAGGAGCTGCCGCACCCCGCGGTCCGGGTGTCGGTCGGCTCCAGCCCGCCGCGTCCGGACGCCGTCACGGTGGGCGCGGCGACGTCCCCCGTCCGCGGCACCGCCCCCGGCAGGGGCACCGCACGGGATCACTCGTACTCCGTGCCGCCCTTGCGCGTCAGGTACGCCGGGCTGACCGCCTTCGCGATGGCGCGCCCCCCGGTCACCGGGCTGTAGCGCTCCGCGGCCGGGCGGATCACGACGCCCTCGCGCAGGTGCAGGCCCCGGCCGGAGACGGTCTCGCGGCCGTTCGCCAGTTCGAGCACCACCTCCAGCGCGTACGAACCCTCGAACAGCCGGGGCACGAGCGGCAGTTCGCCGTCGCCGAGCACCCGCTCCGGGTCAAGCCAGCGCACCTCGCCGTCGATCTCGGCGCAGACGTCGAAGACGGCGTAGCCGGGCGGCTCGTCGGAGGCGCCGCCGCGGGCCCCGTAGGCCAGGTCCTGCACCCCCGAGCCGTACACCTCGGCGAAGACCCCGACCCGGGTGGCGCCCAGCCGCGCGGCCAGCCGGGCCGCCACCCCGGCCACGCCGTGCCCGCGCACCGCACGCCAGTAGAGGTTGCGGTCGTCCTCCGTGAGCGCGAACCCGCGGGAGCCGAACCCCTTCGAGGAGACCAGGACCCGCTCCCCGTCGGCGACGTACGTCACCAGGCAGGCCGTGCCGTGGAGCTTCTCCGTGAGGACCACCGGCTCGCCCTCCTCGAAGATCCCCGGGTAGCGCCTCAGGTTCTCGATGTCCGTCCACGGCAGCAGGTCGGGGGCCGACTCGACCTCTCCGTCCATCGTCGTGGGTACCGGTGGCGACCATTTGACGATGCCGAGCAGTTCGGCGAAGTCCGTGCCCTCCTTCGCCGCCGACTCCAGGTCCACCCCGGCCAGCGCGCGGGGCCGGCAGACCAGGCCCTGCGAGAGCTCGCCGCGCAGCCGGACAGCCCGGACCCGGTCGCGGGAGCTTCCCGCGAGCCGTCCGGTCAGGCCCAGCTCCTCGATCAACGCGCCGGGCAGGACGGCCTGTTCGGGTATGTAGAGGGCGAAGTCGCCAGTGCGGTAGGCACCCTTCGCCACGACGGCCCGGTAGAGGCCCACCTGGGCCAGTTCCAGGGCATCGGCGTTCGGGTGTCCGTGGACGGCGAGTTCCTCGACGGTGACGCGCAAGGTGGACAACGTACGGCTCCTCTCGGGAGGTTCAGGTCGTCCGGCCCACTGTCCGGTGGGCCTTTTACGCTGGTCCAGCGAATATCGCGGTGTTAGCCTGCGCCGCGCGGGGGCCCGGCCCGCAGGCCCCGCCGCGCACCCGTCGTCACCGGTTCCAGGAGGCCCCGATGTCAGCTCGTCCCGTCACGGTCGTCACCGGCGGCAGCCGGGGCATCGGCGCGGCCGCCTGCCTGCGGCTCGCCGCCGACGGCCACGACCTGGTGCTCGGCTACGCGCACGACGGGGCCGCCGCCGAGGACGTCGCGGAGCGCGTACGGGCGACCGGCGCCCGGTGCGTGACCGTACGCGGTGACACCTCCGAGGAGTGCGCGGTGGAGCGGCTCTTCGACATCGCCGGCGCCGAACTCGGCGCGGTCACCGGGCTGGTCAACAACGCCGGCGTGACGGGCCTGCCGGGCCGCCTCGCCGACGCCCGCACGGAGGACCTGAGGCGGGTGGTGGAGGTGAACCTGCTCGGGTACCTGCTGTGCTGCCGGCGGGCCGCCCGGGACATGGCCGAGGGTGGCGGCGGGGCCATCGTGAACGTCTCCTCCGCGGCCGCCACGCTGGGCAGCCCCGGGGAGTACGTGCACTACGCGGCCACCAAGGCGGCCGTCGACGCCCTCACGGTGGGCCTTTCCAAGGAACTCGGCCCGGACGGCATCCGGGTCAACGCGGTGGCGCCCGGCATCATCGAGACCGGGATGCACGCGGCGATGGGCGATCCCGACCGGCCCGCCCGGGCGGCGGCGGGCATCCCGCTGGGCCGGGCGGGGCAGCCCGAGGAGGTCGCCGGGGCCATCGCCTGGCTGATGTCGGCGGACGCCTCCTACACGACGGGCGCGGTACTGCGCGTCTCCGGCGGCCGGTGAGGGCCGCCGACGCCGTACGGAGCCACCGCGGGAGCCGTCACGGGGCCGTCAGCCGAAGGCCRCCCGCGTCGCCGGGCCGTAGATCCCGCGCGGATCGCCCTTGATGTCGCGGTCGCGCTGGAGCTGGGCCACGCCGCGCCGGGTCTGCTCGTCGTAGACGCCGGTCTGCGAGACGTACGTGAACCCCTGTCCGTAGAGCCGCTCCTGGAGCTCGCTCACCTCCGGGCCGCGGTCCCCCGGGCGCAGCGTCCCCGACGCCTGCCCCGGGGGCTTCGCGACGGGCGCGCTCGGCCCCGGGCCGGACGGTCCGGTCGTGGGCGTCCCGGACGGCCGGGCCGCGGCCGAGGGGCTCCCCGCGGAGGCGGTCCCGCGAGCGGGGCCGGACGGGGCGGGCGACGCCGTACCGGGGGCGCCGGTGGCGTCCGCGCCGGACTCACCGGCTCCGGGGCTGCCCACGGGCAGCGCCGGCAGGGCGAGCCCGGGGTGCCCGGCGCCCGGGGCGGGCTCGGGTGCGGGGCCGCCCGGCAGGAACAGCAGCCCGCCGGCCGCGGCCGCCGCGAGCAGCG
>NZ_JBFRER010000236.1:0-4736 GCF_052114405.1 Streptomyces sp. M-16
GAACGGGCCGTGGCGAACGGGCCGTGGCCGGTGGGCCCGCCCGGAAACGGCCCGTGGCCGTCGGCCTGCGCCGGGGCGCCGGGGCCTCCCGCGAACCGGCCGTGGCCGTCGGCCTGCGCCGGGCCGCCGGGAGCGGCTTCGTGGTCGGGGTGGGGCTGTATCGGGGGGCGGCCGGGGGTGGACGGGCCCTGGCCCGCACCCGCCTGCGCCGACGGCGCGGGGGCGGTCGGCGCGCCCGTCAGTTCGCCGAGGACCCCGGCCTGCCAGTCGTCACGCCGGCTCTGGCTCATGTCTGACATGTCTGAGTCGCAACCCTTACGCGAAGGTGCCGAGCAGCCGCCCGTACACGCCGAACACCCCGATGAGCAGCGGGAACAGCACGATGACGCACAGCGACTCGGCGGTGTCCCCGAATCGCCRCAGCCGGACCCGTACGTGCTCGGGCGGCTGTACGGCCAGTACCCCGAGCGCCGCCAGCGCCAGCACCAGCAGCGTCGCCAGCGGCCCGGCCGCGCCGGCCCGCTCCGCCCACACCAGCAGCGCGGCCACGGTGACGGCGGCCCCGGCCAGCAGCAGCGCGACCACCTCCGCGACGAGCGGGAACGCCCGCGCCCGCAGCCACAGCACGCCGGCGACGGCCACGGCCAGCGACACCGTCCAGACATCGGGTTCCCGCAGCGCGAGCACCCCGGCCGCACCCGCCGAGACGGAGGTGGCGAGGGTGGCCAGCGCCATGCCCCGGTGGGTCGCGCCGAGGGCGGTCGCGACCTTGTACCGGCTGACCGAAGCCCCCCGCGCACGGCGGTCGTCGAGCCCGGTCAGGCCGGCCGCCGCCAGAGCGAGCCGCGGCAGCAGCCCGAGCAGGACCACCGAGACCACGGCCAGCACGGCGCCGGTACGGGCCCCCGCGCCGCCCTGGGCGACGGCGACGGCCTCCCAGCCACCGGTCAGCGCCACCACGGCGGCCGCCCCGACGAACCCGCCCCGCCCGAGCGGCGTGAACCACCCCAGCAGCGCGAGCCCCACCGCGAGCGCGCCCGCCACGGCGGCGAGCCGCCCCATCGGACCCCAGTGCTGCGCGTCGCCCAGGGTCCACGCCCCGAGCACGCCGACGGCCCCGGCGGTCGCCAGCAGCGCCGCCGCGAGCCCGGACCGCTTCAGCCGCCCGGCGAGCGCCCCGACGACAGCGGCGACCGCGGCCACCGCGAGCAGCGCCCCGGCCACCGCGCCCGGCGCGAACTCCCGCCGGGCGAACCACCCGGCGAGCAGCGCCCATCCGACCAGCCCGGCCCCGGCGGTGACCCGCCGCGCGCCCGGCCGCCAGCGCCAGGCGCGGACATCCAGGTCCTCGGCGGCCTCGTCCGTGACGTCGTGCACGACGGGCGCGGACGGCACGTCCTGCACCCGCACGAGCCGCAGCACGGCGCCGTCGCCGATCCCGGCGTCCGCGAGGCAGACGTCGTGTTCGAGTACCGACCCGTCGGCGGTCACCAGGTGGCGCAGCGTCGGCTGCGCGGCGACCCGGTCGTCCAACATCCGTATGACGTCCGGCAAAAGCCGCCCGACAGGCTCCTGGGAGGGCAGTACGAGATCCATCCTCCGCCGCTCACCCACCAGGGTGACCCGGCTCAGTGCCGTACCGATTCCCGCCCCCATGCTCACCACGCGCCCGAACCTATCACCGAGTACTGACCTGTCCCGGGGTGCCGACCTTGCCGATGAGCCGGTGCGAGATGAACGACCATCCCACGCATCCCGCGCACAGCACGGCCGCGATGACCAGTCCGGCGACGGCCTTCCCGATCCGCTCGTCGGCCACGCGCCGCCCGCGCTGCGCCCCGAACAGCACGGCGTCACGCATCCTGCGCCGCCGTACCGCGACGGACTCCAGCAACTGGCTGTCGTAATCCTCGGCCGCCATCCCGGCCCCCCTTTCCTCTCCGCCCCGACGCTAATACCCCGGTCCAAGGTTCCACACGGGGCCCTCCGCGTCCGCAACGGCCTCCCCGATGAACCGGGCCGCCTCCCACTCGTCGACCCCGACCGGCCCCGGCTCCCGCGCCAACCGCTCCGTCGGGTGCCAGCGCAGGTCGGCGCCGAACAGCTCGTCCGTCCGTACGTCCCGCAGCACGCGCCGCCTCAGCAGCGGACCACGGCCCCCGGCCGCCCGGTGGTACGTGACGCGCCCCTCGGCATCGAGGGCGTCGAGCACGAGGCCGTCGAGCCGGGTGAGGGGTGCGCCGCCGAGAAGGCCCGCCAGCGGGCCGTGCCGGTACCGCACCCCCGTCAGTTCGAGGAAGCCCGCGCCGTCCCGGAAGAACTCGCCGCCCCGCTCGTAGAAGAGGAGCAGCGGTTCGTAGAGGTCGGGCAGCCCGGCCCCGACATCCGGGTCCAGCGCGCGGAGTTCCGCCAGCCGCACCGCTCCGGCGCAGGTGCTGCGGACCTCGACGTAGCCGATCCCGCCGAGGAACTCCCGTAGCGCTCCGGCGAGCTCCGGCGCGAGCACGAAATCCGGGGCGGCATACGGAGTGACGTCCAAGAAGGGCCAGGCCTCCTCGGCCGAGTGCGCCCGGGCCCACAGGGCCGCCCGGCGCATGTACTCGCGCAGCAGGACCCGCCGGGACTTCACGTGCCCGAACGCGAAGTCCCAGTCCCCGCACCACTCCACCGCCCGCAGCCGCTCCAGCACGCGCGACGCCGCGTCACCGGCCACTTCGGCTCCCTTCTCCTGGTCAGCACCGCCCCGACAGTTCCTCCAACGCGTCCAGCGAAGCAGCCTCGTACACCGTGGTCTCCACGATGGAGTCGCTCCCACTGCTGTCCGAAGCACCGAGCAGCTCGTTCAACGCCGCCATCGGACGGAATCCCCTCAGACGCAGGGAACGGAGGCTCAGCACCCATGGCACACCGGCTTCAAACGCCTCATCGCCCGCTGCGGTACGGGGCTCGTACCCAGCAGCCTCGTCACCCACGGCCGCCCAGAGGTAACCCACCACCTGGTCACCACGCCGGACGAGCGCGTAGCGGACCGGATGTTCCGTGGTGCTCTCGTAGTCCTCACCTTCGGACTCCCCGGCAACGAGCTTCATGAGGCGCCGCCAGCGAGCGGGTACCTCGAAAGTGCTCCACGAGTCGTCGTACTCCGCCCCCTCGACCAGCAGGTCGGCGAAGCCTTCCACAGTGGGACGGGCATGCTTGGTGGGGTCTCCGGGGTCGATCTCGGACTCCGTCAGCTCGGAGATCCGCTTCAACGCGGCCGAAAGCCTGGGCGCGTTCTCCGCCGCCACCTCCGGCTGCGGACGCTCCCTGAGGTCCTGGGTCAGCCAGGCGTCGGCGTAGGTTGACAGAACCAGCAGCACCGCCCCCTTCGCCCCACACCTCGACCCGGAGGGTGAACAGCTTCTCCGCCCGGCGCACCGCGCCGGCCTCCAGCCACTCGCCCGCCAGCTCCAGGCTCACCGTCAACAGGCGGTCCGGGAACAGCCCTACGGCGTCCGCCCGCCCCGCGGCGTCGGCGAGGCCGGCCCCCACCGGGACGTCGCGGCAGGCGAACAGCGGCCTGGCCATGTCACGCCGGTCGGCGAGCACGACCGAGCCGGAGCCCTCCCCGGTGACGAGTCCGCACGCCACCAGGACGTCCGCGAGGCCCGAGAGCAGCCCCACCGCCCTCAAGGCGCCCCCGTCGGCGGGATCCACCGACGGGTCGGGCTCCCAGAACCACTCACCGACGGGCTCGGACGTGATCACCAGCTTCTCCACCTCCGCGCGGCCGACCGGAGCGGCTCCACCTCCCCGGGTCGGCACGCGCATCACACCTCAAGCGCCGCGGCTCAGCCCCACGGCAGGGCCACCGGGCGGCGGTGCCAGTACCAGGCTGCGGAGGCCAGGTCACCGGTGTCCTTTTCGAGCGCGGCCGCGAGCGCCCGGCCGTCGTCCTCCACCGTGTGCTCGCGGAACACGGTGTCCAGACGCTCCAGCGAGGCGGTCACGAGTGCCCGCTCGTCGCCTGTGAGCGCCTCGGCCGCCGCGCCCAGCCGATCGCGGTTCTCCAGGTCCTCCCGGTACATGGCGGCCCCGTACCACCCTGCAGGCTGCCAGCCCGCCACCATCCGCGAAATGAACGCCTCCCACAGCCATACGAGCGTCCGGGCCTCACCGGCCGGACTGTGCCGGTCCGCGTCGGGCAGGAGCGCGTCCGTCACCGGAGTGGCCACCGGAAGCTCCCGGGGGACCTCGGGAAGTCCCTCCACCATCGCGCGGGGGAATCCAGGCAGCGCAACCTGTGTGGTGGAGACCGTGCAGCCCGCCTCCTCGCCCTCCAGCTCCTCGACCCGGGCGAAGGTGGTGAGGCCCTCGGGGGTCACCACCCGGTGGATCGACGGGACGCTTCCCCAGGATGCGAGCACGGGCGTGCCCAGCGCTCGCGCCAGCGCGGCAGCGAGCTCCTCCTCGGAGGGCTGGTCGGGCACTTCCAGAACGCCGTGCCCACACCCGGGATCGAGGCGATGGCCAGACCCGTCGCCAGCTTCGCAAGCCCTGTCCAGGCCTGACCCGCCTTGTCCCACCCGTCGACACCGATGAGCGTCCCCAGGCCRCGGATSGTGCCCCAGATCCCGTCGACGATCAGACCGTCCCAGACGAAGGACTTCGCCCAGTAACCGATCTCCCACGCCCGATGGGTCTCCTCCAGCTGCGAACCCCACGGCAGGTCCTGCGCCTTGTTCAGGTCCTCGCCC
>NZ_JBFRER010000237.1:0-4615 GCF_052114405.1 Streptomyces sp. M-16
AACCCGGCCAGCAGGTCCCGTACCTCTTCCTCCGAGGCCTCCACCGCCACCATCACACCCCCGGCCGGGAGGGCCTGCATCAGCCGGCCGCGCGCCGCCACCAGCCGGGCCGCGTCGTCGAGGGAGAACACACCCGCCACGTGCGCGGCGGCGAACTCACCCACCGAATGACCCGCCAGGAAGTCCGGACGGACACCCCACGACTCCACCAGCCGGAACAGGGCCACCTCGACCGCGAACAGGGCGGGCTGCGCGTAACCCGTCCGGTCCAACACCTCCGCGTCGTCCCCGAACACCACGCCCGCCAGGGGACGTTCGAGGTGCTGGTCCACATGGGCACACACCGCGTCGAACGCATCCGCGAACACCGGGAAAGCCGCGTACAGATCACGCCCCATCCCCAGCCGCTGACTCCCCTGCCCCGAGAACAGGAACGCCGTACGGCGGTCCGCCGGGCGTGCGACGCCCCGTACCAGGTCTGCCGCCGTCTCCCCCTTGCTCAGGGCCTCCAGGCCGGCCGAGAGTTCGGCCGTGGTCCGGCCGAGCACCACCGCGCGGTGCGTCATGGCCGTGCGGGACTCGGCGAGGGAGAGGGCGAGGTCCGCCGGGGCGAGGCCCGCGTGGTTCGCGGTGTGGGTCAGGAGGTTGTGTGCCTGGGCCCGCAGGGACGCTTCGTCCTTGCCGGACAGCGTCCACGGCAGGCAGTGCTCCGCGGCAGGCGCCCCGTGGCCTTCCTCTTCGGCGGGCACGGTCGCCGGGGCCTCCTCGATGACGGTGTGGGCATTGGTGCCGCTCACACCGAAGGAGGAGACCGCCGCCCGTCGCGGGCGGCCGTCGGCCGCCCAGGCCACCGGCTCGGTGAGCAGGCGTACCGCGCCCGCCGACCAGTCGACGTGCGGCGAGGGCTCGTCCACGTGCAGGGTCTTGGGCAGCATGCCGTGCCGGAGTGCCATGACCGTCTTGATCACGCTCGCCACACCGGAAGCGGCCTGGGTGTGGCCGATGTTCGACTTGAGGGAGCCCAGCCACAGGGGCCGGCCGGCCGGCCGGTCCTGCCCGTACGTGGCCAGCAGCGCCTGCGCCTCGATCGGGTCTCCGAGCGCGGTGCCGGTGCCGTGGGCCTCGACGGCGTCCACGTCGGCGGCCGAGACCCCCGCCTTCGCGAGCGCCTGCCGGATCACGCGCTGCTGCGCCGGGCCGTTCGGGGCGGTGAGGCCGTTCGAGGCACCGTCCTGGTTGACGGCGCTGCCCCGCACGACCGCGAGTACCGGATGGCCGTTGCGCTGTGCGTCCGACAGCCGCTCGACCAGCAGCATGCCGACGCCCTCGCCCCAGCCCGTGCCGTCGGCCGCGGCCGCGAACGGCTTGCAGCGGCCGTCGGCGGCCAGGCCGCGCTGGCGGCTGAACTCGACGAAGGCGTTGGGGCTCGACATCACGGCCGCGCCGCCGACCAGTGCGAGTTCGCACTCGCCCTGGCGCAGGGCCTGGGTGGCCAGGTGCAGGGCGACCAGCGAGGACGAGCAGGCGGTGTCCACCGTCATGGCGGGCCCCTCAAGGCCGAGGGAGTACGCGATGCGGCCCGACATGACGCTGCTGGAGGCGCCGGTGAGCAGGTGTCCCTCGACCCCGTCGGGCAGCTGCCCGGGGCCGGCGCCGTATCCCTGGTATCCGGAGCCGACGAAGACACCGGTGCGGGTGCCGCGTACGGAGGAGGGTGCGAGCCGGGCCCGCTCCAGTGCCTCCCAGGCCGCTTCCAGGAGCAGTCGCTGCTGCGGGTCCATGGCGAGGGCCTCGCGCGGGGAGATCCCGAAGAACGTGGGATCGAAGTGGCCGGCGTCGTAGAGGAACGCGCCCTCGTTGACGTAGGTGGTGCCGGGGTGTTCGGGGTCCGGGTCGTACAGGGCGTCGAGGTTCCAGCCGCGGTCGGCGGGGAAGGCGGACACGGCGTCGACGCCGTCCACGAGCAGCTGCCACAGCTGTTCGGGCGAGTTCGCGCCGCCCGGGAACCGGCAGCTCATGGCGACGATCGCGATGGGCTCGTCGGGGGCCGCCTCCGTGCGCTCCCCCGGCGTGGCGGCGTCGGCGCGGGCGGTGGTGGAGCCGTGGCCGGAGAGCTCCGAGGTGAGGTGGTCGGCGAGCGCGTCCGCGTTGGGGTGGTCGAAGACCAGGGTGGTCGGCAGTCGAAGCCCGGTGGCGGCGTTCAGCCGGTTGCGCAGTTCGACGGCGGTGAGCGAGTCGAACCCGAGGTCCTTGAAGGACCGGTCGGAGGCCACCGCGTCCCGGCCCGCGTGCCCGAGCGCCCTGGCCACCTCGGTCCTGACGAGGTCGAGCAGGGCCCGGCGGCGCTCCGGTTCGGCGAGGGTCGCGAACCCGGCGCCGAGGGAGGACGCCGTGCTCTCGGGCCGGCCCGCGCTGCCCGCGCTCGGCCCGGTCCCCGCGAGGGCGTTCCGCGCCTCCGGCAGGTCGGCGAGGAGTGGGGCGGGTCGGGTGATGGCGAAGGCGGGCGCGAACCGGTCCCAGTCGACGTCGGCGACGACGACCGTGGTCTCGTCGTGGTCCAGGGCCCGTTGGAGCGCGGCGATCGCGGTGTCGGGGGACATGGGCGGCAGGCCGCGTCGGCGCAGGTGCGCCTCGGCTTCGTCGTCGTCCGCCATGCCGCCGTCGGCCCAGGGCCCCCAGGCCACCGACGTGGCGGCGAGGCCGTGGGAGCGGCGGCGCTCCGCGAGTCCGTCGAGGAAGGCGTTGGCGGCCGAGTAGGCGGCCTGTCGGCCGCTGCCCCACACTCCGGCCACGGACGAGAAGAGGACGAAGGCGTCCAGCGGCCGGTCGCCGAGCAGTTCCTCGAGGTGGGTCGCGCCCGCCACCTTGGCGGAGACGACGTCCGCGAGGTCGCCGAGGCCCAGGGTGTCGGTGGGCGCGAACTGCGGCATGCCGGCCGCGTGCACCACCGCCGTCAGCGGATACCGGTCCTCGGGAAGCGACCAGAGCAGGTTGGCTACCTCCTCCCGGTCGGACACGTCGCAGGCCACGATCGTGACCTTGGCCCCCAGTTCCTCGATCTCGTGGGCGATGTCCGCCGCTCCGGGGGCGTCGGGGCCGCGCCGTCCGGTCAGTACGACGTGTTCGGCGCCGCGCGCGGCCACGTACCGCGCCACTCGTGCCCCCAGCGCGCCGGTGCCTCCGGTGATCAGCACGGTGCCGCGCGGCTGCCAGGCCCTGTCGGCCGGTGCGGCACCGGCGAGGGCGCGCCCCAGGCGTCGGACGAAGATCCCGGACGGCCGGATGGCGATCTGGTCGTCTGCAGCGGATGCGGATGCGGATGCGGATGCGGGTGCCTCAGCGGATGCGGACAGTACGGACACCAAGCGGCGTGCCGTCCGTTCGTCGGGCGCACCGGCCAGGTCGACCAGTCCGCCCCAGCGCTCCGGGAACTCCAGGGCCACCGAGCGGCCGAGGCCCCAGACCATGCCCTGGCCGGGGCTGGTCAGCGGGTCCGATCGGCCGACCGTCACGGCTCCCGTGGTCACGCACCAGAGCGGTGCGGGCACCTCCGCGTCGCCCAGCGCCTGGACGAGCAGGGTGGTCTGGGCGAGGCCGGTGGGCAGCTGCGGGTGTACGGGGTGCGGGTCCTCGGCGAGGGCGAGCAGCGACAGGACCCCCGCCGGGGCGGTGTCGGCGAGCGCCGGGCGCAGGCGTCCGGCCAGTGCCGCACGGTCTTCGTCGGCGCCGACGACGAGCCGTACCGGTTCGGCGCCGTGGCGGGACAGGGCGGCCGTGACGGTGGCAACGGTACGGTCGTCCTCGGCGCCCGCCGGGACGACGAGCAGCCAGGCGCCGGTCAGCTCGGCCGTCTCCCGGCCGGTGAGCGGCTTCCACGAGGTCCGGTAACGCAGTGCGTCGACGACGGACTCGTCCCGCTGCCGGCGCCGCCACCGGGACAGTGCCGGCAGTACCGAGCTCAGCGGGGAATCCCCGTCGACGTCCAGCTGCTCGGTGAGGGCCGCCAGGTCCTGGTTCTCCACGGCTTCCCAGAATCCGGCGCCCGCGGGGTCGGCCGCGAGGGGTCCGGTCTCCTGCGGGTCGGCGGGGAGCAGCCAGTACGGCGTGCGCCGGAAGGCGTAGGTGGGGAGGTCTACCTGCCGGGCGCCGCGTCCGGCGAAGACGGCGGTCCAGTCGACGGGTACGCCGTGGACGTGGAGGCGGGCGAGGGCGGTGGTGACGGCCAGGTCCTCGGCGCGGTCGGTCCGCAGGAGGGGGACGGTGAGCGCGTGCTCGTCCAGGGAGTCCTGGGCCAGGGAGGTGAGCGCTCCGCCGGGGCCCACCTCCAGGAAGGTGCGGGCGCCCAGGTCGGCGAGGGAGGCGACGGCGTCCGCGAAGCGGACGGCCTCGCGGACGTGGCGAACCCAGTAGTCGACCGAGCAGAACTCCTCGCCCGTCACGGGGCGGCCGGTGAGCGTGGAGACGAGCGGCACGGTCGGGGCTCCGAAGGAAACGTTCTCGGCGACCTTGCGGAAGTCGTCGAGCATCGGGTCCATGAGGGGCGAGTGGAAGGCGTGGGAGACGGTCAGCGCCTTCGTCTTGCGCCCGTCGGCCGCGAGACGGTCCACGACCTTCG
>NZ_JBFRER010000238.1:0-4518 GCF_052114405.1 Streptomyces sp. M-16
CGCCTCCGCCGCGAGCGCGGCGGCTCCCGCGCCGGACGCGGCACGCCGGGCCCGCCGTCGGACGGGGCCGCGCCCGCCCGCGGCGTGGTTCGGAGCCGAACTCCGCCGGATCCCCACCACCCGCAAGGTCGTGGCGCTCACCTTCAACGCCGCCTGGGACGAGGCCGGCATCGACGTCGTCCTGGCCGAGCTGCGTCGGCGGAAGCTGCCCGCCACCTTCTTCCCCACCGGCGCGTTCGCGCGGGCCCACCCCGCCGCCGTGCGGGCCATGGCCGCCGCGCACGGCCTCGGCAACCACTCGTACAGCCACCCGTACTTCGACGACCTCGACACCGCGGAGCGGCAGGAGGAGATCCGCCGCGCCGACGCGGCGATCCGGGAGGCCTCAGGCGTGGAGCCGCTGCCGTTCTTCCGGTTCCCCTACGGCGAATCCACGGACGAGTCGGTCGCCGACGTCAACGACCTCGGCTACGCGGTGATCGAGTTCACCACCGACACCAACGGGTACCTCGGCCCCGAGGGAGGGATGACCGTGGACCGGGTGGTCCGGCGTGCCGTCGACGCCCTCGCCCCCGGCGCCGTCCTGCAGATGCACGTCGGCAGCACCGGCGACGGGGTCGTCCTCGACGCCCGGGCCCTGCCCCGGATCATCGACGCGGCGCAGGAGGCCGGCTACGCGATCACCGACCTCCGCGGCTTCCTCACCGACGCGGCCGACGCGCCGGACTGAGCGGGCAAGGCCTCACGACACGATGTCCTTGCGCGAGAACCCGCGGAACGCGAGGGCGAACAGCACCACCGCGTACGACACCGACACCACGGTCCCCTTGATCATCCCGCCCCATTCCAGCTGCGGCTGCAAGGCGTCCGCCCACGCGAACTGCCAGTGCGCGGGCAGGAACTCGCGCCACGACCCCAGGGCCGTCACCGCGTCGAGCACGTTCCCGACGATCGTCAGCCCCACGGCCCCGCCGACCGCGCCCAGCGGCGCGTCCGTCCGGGTCGACAGCCAGAACGCCAGCCCCGCCGTCACCAGCTGCGACACGAAGACGAAGGCGACGGCCAGCGCGAGGCGCGGCAGGGTGTCCGCGGCGGCCAGCGCCCCGCCCGTCGGCAGCTTCAGAGGCCCCCACCCGTACGCCGCCGTCCCCGCGGCCAGCGCCACCACCGGCAGCAGCACGATCGCGCCGAGGCTGAACGCCAGCGCCACCACCAGCTTGCTCCACAGCAGCCGCGCCCGGGGTACCGGCGAGGCCAGCAGGTAGCGCAGCGAGGACCAGCCGGCCTCCGAGGCCACCGTGTCCCCGCAGAACAGCGCCACCGGCACCACCAGCAGGAAGCCGGCCGACACGAACAGGCACGTCGCCGCGAAGTTCGCGCCCGACGCCGTCGCCGTGTCGATCAGGCTGATCCGGCCGTTCCCGCCACCGGGACCGTCGTTCGGCCCGCCGCCCACCGCGAACGCGATGATCATGACGAAGGGCAGTGCGGCCAGCACCCCGCCCATCACCAGCGTCCGCCGCCTGCGCCACTGCCGCAGCGCCTCCACGCGCAACGGCAGTGTCCGCCCCGGCTCGTAGCCGGGCGCGCTCTCCTGGACGGCGCTCATGCCGTACCTCCGATCAGGGTGAGGAAGGCGTCCTCCAGCCGGCGGTGGGGTCCCACCGCCGCGACCGGCACGTCCAGCCGTACGAGTTCGGCGATCAGGGCGGCCGGGGTCGCTCCGGCGAGCCGTACGAGGATCCCGCCGTCCCCGGCCACCGCCGAGGCCACACCCTCCAGGGCCGCGACCTTCCCGACGACGGCCTCCTCCACCGGTCCCTCCACCGCGACGAGCAGGGTGTCCCCGCCACCGGTGATCTCGGCGACTTCGCCCGCCCGCACCAGCCGGCCGCGGTCCATGACCACCAGGTGCGTGCAGGACTGCTCCACCTCGGACAACAGGTGGCTGGAGACGATGACCGTCCGGCCGCCCGCGGCGTAACGGATCATCACGTCGCGCATCTCGCGGATCTGCGGCGGGTCCAGGCCGTTGGTCGGCTCGTCGAGGATCAGCAGGTCCGGCATGCCCAGCATGGCCTGCGCGATGGCCAGCCGCTGCCGCATGCCCTGCGAGTAGGTGCGCACGGCCCGGTCCAGGGCGTCGCCCAGCCCGGCGATCTCCAGGGCCTCCGCCATGTGCGCGTCGCCCGCCGGCCGGCCGGTGGCCTGCCAGTACAGCTCCAGATTGGCCCGGCCCGTCAGGTGCGGCAGGAAACCGGCACCCTCCACGAAGGCGCCGACGCGCGAGAGCACGGGCGCGCCGGGCCGGATCGGCTGCCCGAACACCCGGATCTCCCCGGCGTCCGGGGTGATCAGCCCCATCAGCATGCGCAGGGTGGTGGTCTTGCCGGCCCCGTTCGGCCCGAGCAGACCGAGTACCTGGCCCTTCTCCACCCGGAAGGAAAGGTCCCGCACCGCGTAGCGGTCCTGAGCCTTCGCGTACCGCTTCGTCAGCCCGGTGATGTCCAGTGGTACGTCGGCCCGCGCGGGTTCGGGCTGCGCTGCGCCCGCCCGCACCGTCGCGCGGCCCCTGCCGGTGCGCCGGATCCCGAGCAGCCCCGCGGCCACCGTCAGCGCGCCGAGCGGCAGCCACCAGGTCCAGGCGGGCAGGCCGGCCGCCGCCGTGCGGACCCCGTCGGCGACGGGCACGGCCAGCGGCCCCTGCGCCGAGACCGTGTACACGGCCGGCGCGGCGGGGGAGGCGTACCCCAGGTCGGTGGCGGCGACCACCACCCGCAGCCGGTGCCCGGCCTGGACGGAGTGGTCGATCGCCGGGAACCGCAGCGACAGGTTCCGGCCCTGTCCGGCGTCCTCCACCCGGACGGGGGCGACCAGCTGACCGGGCAGCACCTGCTGACGGCCGTCGGGCCCGACGTCGTACACCTTGCCGAACAGGACCGCGGATCCGTCCGCGGCCGTCGACCTCACGTTCAGGGTGAGGGTCGGGGTGCCGGTGACCCGCAGTTCCTCCGTCAGTGGCTCCGAATCGAACCGGGCGTTCTGCCCCGGGAAGTCCAGCGACAGCCCGGCGCCGAGGGCGGCGAACTGCCCGCCGATGCCGGGCAGCGAGGAGAGCGCCGGCGGGGCGCCGCCCGCCGGGTTCGCGAAGGTCTGCTCCCGCCCGGACAGCGCGAAGGGGCGCGGGGCGGAGGTCAGGCCGGGGTAGCGGTCGGAGCTCGCGCCGCGCAGTTTGACCTGCCCGTCGGTGGAGTCGACGCCGCCGGAGCGCGAGACCCGGAAGGCCGGGCCGGTGTCCGCGGCCGGGTCGCCCTTCAGGTGGCGGTCGAACCAGGCCGTCACCCGGGCCTCGACGCGGCCCGACTCGCGCATGCCGCCGTCGTGTCCGCCGGCCGCCCAGTCCACCGAGACGGGGGCGCCGTTCGCCGCGATGGTCCTGGCCATGGCGTCGGCCTGGTCCAGCGGGAAGAGGGAGTCGTCCTGGCCCTGCACGATCAGGGTGGGCACCTTGATCCGGTCGCCCACCGCCGAGGGGCTGCGCCGCTCCAGCAGCTCGCGCGCCTCGGCGTCCGGCTTTCCGGCCACCGCGACGCGCTCGTACATGGCGCACAGCTGCGGCTCGAACCGGCCGCAGCCGGGTGCCGCAGCGGGGGCGGGGGGACCGGCGTTCGCGGCCGCCGGCTGGAGGCCGCCCGTGGCACCGGTGGTGAAGAAGATCCCGGCCCACAGCTTCTTGAAGACGCCCTGCGGGAACAGGGCGTCCGCGAGGTTCCAGTACGTGATCTGCGGGGCGATGGCGTCCACCCGCCGGTCGTGGCCGGCGGCCAGCAGTGCGACGGCACCGCCGTACGAGGCCCCGGCCACGCCCACGCGCGGGTCGCCGTCGGCGTCCAGGCGCACCTCGGGCCTGCGGGCCAGCCAGTCGATCAGCGCGGAGACGTCCTTCACCTCGTGCTCGGGATCGTTCAGCCCGATCTTGCCGCCCGAGCGGCCGAAGCCGCGCGCCGACCAGGTCATGACGGCGTACCCGTCGCGGGCCAGCCGCTCCGCCTGGGCCCGTACGTCGTCCTTGCTGCCGCCGAAACCGTGCCCGAGGAGTACCGCGGGGCGTCGTTCCCCGCCCTCCCCGGCCGTGAAGTAGGAGGTGTCGATCCCGGCGCCCGGCGGTTCCAGGCCCGGCACCTTCAGCATCTGGTCCTGGCGGTGCACGGCCGGCGCGTCCCCGGAGGCGGTGGCCGCCGTCCAGGTACCGGCGCCGGCCAGGACCGCGAGGGCGGCGGCGCCGGCGAGCAGGCGGTCGCGGCGCCGACGGGGCAGTCGTGGCTTCATACGGGAACACTAAAGCCAGAGTTCGCCGTGCGCGGGCTCCCTCAGGGGGAGCCCCGCCCCTTCTCCAGGACTACACGGCCGGGCCCGGCCTACCGCGTCCGCGGTACGCGCCGCCCGGTTCCGTGCGCGCGCCGCGGTACCAGGCCGCGCGGCGCCGCGGCACCCGGCCGCGCCGACCGCGGTCCACGC
>NZ_JBFRER010000239.1:0-4507 GCF_052114405.1 Streptomyces sp. M-16
CGGGGGCGGCGGGAGCGGCGGCGGGCCCGCGGTGCTTCGGGCGGGCGGGGGAGTCCCGGCGCGGGCGGGCGGGCTCCGGAGCGGGCGCCCCTTCCGGCCCGTCGGCCCCGGGCCCGGTTTCCGCCCCCGCCGCCGGACCCTGCTCCGCGTCCGCTCCGGCCCCGCCCGGACCGGGATCCGCCGTGGCGGGCGGAGCCTGCGGGAGCGGACCCAGCGGTAGCCCCCGTACCGGCGCCCGGCGTGCCGGAGCCGGGGCGGTACGGACGGCCTCGGCGATCCGGGGCGCCCCGGCGGGATCGGGAGGCCGTACGGTCACGCACCCGGCGGTCAGCGCCAGCACGGCGAGCAGCAGGGGTACGGCCAGGGGCACGGACAGCGGAACGGCCTGCGGCAGGAACGGGGGGACGGACGGGTCGGGGGGGCCCGGCAGGGCCCGGCGCGAACGCATCCGCCCACCCTGCCGCACCGGAGCCGCGCCGGGCGCGCTCCTTCACACGGACGGGTGAGCCCCGCCCGGCATCGCCCCCGGCGCCCCTGGGAGCCGCGCGGCCGGCCACCGCGCTCCCGGGGCCGCTCGGCGCTCCCCGTACGCGGTGCGCGGCACACGGCGTGCGGCTGTCGTGCCTTCCCGGCCGGTTCCGTGCCGGTGACGTGGTCGGGCCAGCGGGTTTCACCCCGACGGCCCGCACGGCGCACAGTAGCAAGATCGACATAACCCGGTAATAAAGAGGTATGGGGAGGGTAAAGCGGATCCGCCCGCTCCTGGGGTCGCCGCCGTAACCCGGGGGCCGCGCCCGCTGTTGCACACGCGGCGGGTCCACCCACGGTGAACGGAGTTCCCATGCCCCAGCTGACCGACGACCCCGAGCGCTCGGGCACCTGGATGACCCCGGAGGAGTACGGGGCCTCGCGCGCCGCCCTCTGGACCGCAGCGGTCGTCCTCGTCACCGACCCCGACGGGCGGATCCTCGTACAGAGCGTCGACTACCGCTCCGACCGGCTCCTGCCCGGCGGCGCGGTGGACGCCGGCGAGTCGCCCGCGGCGGCCGCCGCCCGCGAGGTGCGCGAGGAGCTCGGCGTCGACGGCCACTACCCGCGCGGGCTCGCCGTCGACTGGATCCCCGCCGACACCCCCGGCTTCCCGCCCGAGATGCGCTTCCCCGGCGAGATCCTGCACGTCTACGACGGCGGCACCTGGACCCCGGACCGGATCCGCTCCGTCCGGCTGCCCGACCGGGAGATCACCGGCATCGACTTCGCCGAGCCCGCCGACCTGCCCGCCCTGATGGACCCGGGCGACGCCCGCCGCGCCCTGTCCGCGCTGCGGGCCCGGATCAACGGTTCCGGGCCCGCCCTGCTGGAGGACGGCCGCCCCACCAACCCCACGGACCTCGACCGGCTCGGCGTCCTGCGCACCCGCCGCACCCCGCAGCACGGCACCTGGCACCCCGGCCCGCTCCCCGCGCACCTGCCCGTACGGGAACGCTCCGGCTGGCTGTTCGCCCCCGACGGCCGGGTGCTCCTGCTCATCGCCCGTGCCACCGGCGCCGCGCACCTGCCGGGCCCGGCGGCGGAACCCACCGCCGGGGCGCTCGCGCTCGGCCACCGGTACGCCGACGGGGGCGCCTCGGCCCGCACGGCGGCCCGGCTCACGGCCCTCACCCCGGCCGCGGACCCGGCGTACGCCCGGTTGCTGGCCACCCCGGAGCAGGTCCGCGAGCTCAGCGACTGGGGCCCGGCCGGCCGGGAGGAGCTCGCGTCGGTGCACGCGGCCCGCGCCCGCCTCGCCCTCCCGGCCCCGCCCCGGACCCCGCCCGTGGAGCTGCCCGAACAGGGTTTGCGCTGGTGACGCCCCCTTCAAATCCCGCGCGGGCGGCGGCCGGTCCCGCAGCATGGGGCCATGGACGACAGCGTGATCGACTACACCCTCTACATCCAGGCCGATCCGGCCCGGGTCTGGCAGGCCCTGACCGACCCGGCCCTCACCCGCCGGTACTGGGGCCCGAGCTTCGAGACGGACTGGGCGGTGGGCTCGCCCATGGACTGGGTCGAGCGCGGCGCCCGCACCAGCGACCCGGCCCAGGTGGTCCTGGAGTGCGTCCCGGACCGCAGGCTCTCCTACACCTGGCACACCTTCAGCACTCAGTGGGCCGCCTCCGTCGGCATCGGCGAGGAGCTGCGCGCCGAGCTGGCGGCCGAGCCGCGCACGACGGTGACGTACGAGATCGAGCCGGTCGGTGACACCCTCGCCCGTCTGACGGTCCGCCACGAGGGGTTCACCCCGGGCGGCACCCTCATCGGCATGTGCGCGCAGGCCTGGCCGATGCTCGTCTCCAGCCTGAAGACGCTGCTGGAGACCGGTGCCCCGCTGCCCGAACCGGGGCGCGAGGCGGGCGGGTACGAGTCGTACGGGCACTGACCCCTCGGGACGCCGGGGCCCGCCCGCCCCGGCGTCCCGGCGTGGCGGGAGAGGGCGATCCCGTCCACGCGCACGCGCTCGCGCGGGCCGGACGTCCTCGATCCCGCGGTCGGGACCGGAACGCCCCGGACGGGGACTGCGATCATGGAATTCGACCCTTGATCGGAGTGCTGACCATGGCATTTGAACACCACCGCGTCGTCATCACCGCGGCAGGACGGGACTTCGGGCGGACCCTGGCCCTCCGCTTCGCCGCGCGGGGCGCCGAGGTCCACCTCTCCGCCCGTACCCCCGAAGCCGCGGCGCGGGTCCGCGAGGAGATCCTCGCGCAGGGTCACGACGCCGACCGCGTGCACGCGTACGCCTGCGACCTGACGGACCCGGCGTCCGTGCGGGGCTTCGCGGCCGCGGTCGCCGCCCGCGCGGGCCACGTGGACGTCCTGGTCAACAACGGATCCCGCTACCAGCACGGCACGGACCTGCTGTCCGCCTCCGACGAGGACGTGGTGGAGACCCTCGCCTCCGGAGCCACCGGGACCGTCCTGGCGACGAAGGCCTTCCTCCCGCTGCTCCTGAAGTCGGACGTGCCGGACATCGTGACCATGGTCTCCGGCTGCGGGGAGCGGGGCAACCACCGCTCGGACGCCCACGACTCCTTCTACGCGGCCAAGAGCGCCCAGGCCGGGTTCACCGAGACCCTCTCCCGCCGGCTCCGCGACCAGGGCGTCCGGGTGATCTCCCTCTACCCGCCGGACTTCGACAACCACGATCCGCTGTCGGAGGCCTGGGAGGGTGCCCCGCGCACGGCGAAGGACCCGCTGACCGCCCAGTCGCTGGTGGACTGCGTCTTCTTCGCCGTCGGACAGCCCCGCGACTGCTTCATCAAGGCGTTCTACTTCGAGCAGGTCTGAGCCGGCGCGTCGCCAGCTCCGCGCCGGGAGCCCCCGGAGCCCCGGAGCCCCGGAGCCCCGGAGCCCCGGAGCCCAGGGGTTCCGGGGCTCCCGGCGCGGAGGGTACCCCTGGGCGCCCCCCGTTCACGCCGGTCGTGTGGAATGGGAGGCATGGGGATACGCGACCACCAGACGAGCCGGCCGCCGGGAGGCGGTCCGGCGTACCCGGCCGCAGGGCCCGCGGGCACCGGGCCGGCCCTCCGTCGCCCCGCGGCGGATCCGGGGGAGGCGCCCCGGGACGCGGCCGTCCCCGGGCGGTGGCGCTACACCCGGCACCTCGACCGGCTGGCCGCCGTCGCCGCCGTGACGGGAGGGCCGCGGGAGGCCGAGGCGGTCGCGGCCGTTCTGCGCGACCCCGACCCCGTGATGGCGGAGAGCGCGGTGGTCACCCACCTCGACCGCCGCGCGCCGAGGCTGCTGCCCGGCACGGAGTTCCCCGACTGGGCCCGCGCCCTGTACCCCGTCCTCGACGGCCATGCCTTCCCGGCCCGCAGGCTGCGCGAGTGGACCCTGCTCAAGGCGATCGAGGCGGGCACCGACTGGAACCCCGCCGAACTCGCCGCGGCCTCCGACTGGTGCCAGCACACGGCCGCCCGCTCCCTCGCCTCCCGCGAGGCCCTGACCCTCCTCGCCGCTTCCGCACGCACCCGTCGCGTGCGCAACACGGCGGCCCAGCGCTTGCGCAGAAGCGCGGCATAGGACGCGTACGGGGTGTCGCCGCACCCCGTACCCGGCCCCACACTCGCCCTCAGGCCGCCGGCACCGGGGGGTATGAATATGGTGGTTCATCCTTTTCATTCCCTCTGTACTGCTCCTGGGGGCGGCCTGCGCCCGGCGGATCCGGGCCTTCCGCCGGATGGCCTCCCCGCCGGTCCGCGCACCCCGGAGAACGGGGGGACCCCTGACGGTCTACGAGGTGGCCCACCTGCGCGGCGGCCGGGGGGCCGTCGCCGAGACCGTGATGGCGGTGCTCCACGCCAACGGCCGGCTCCCGGTGGTCGGCACCTACCAGGTGTCACTCACAGCGGGGCGGTCCCGCGAGGAGGTGGAGGCCGCGGTCTTCGCGGCGCGCGACGGCCGGACCGAGCGCGACGCCCGGGCGGTCCGCGCGGCGGTCACCGCCCCGCCCGCCGTCGGC
>NZ_JBFRER010000240.1:0-4484 GCF_052114405.1 Streptomyces sp. M-16
GGTTCGCTGAAGTCGAACATCGGGGGTTCGCTGAAGTCGAACATCGGGCACACCCAGGCCGCCGCCGGTGTGGCGGGTGTGATCAAGATGGTCGAGGCGATGCGGCACGGCGTCCTGCCCAGGACCCTGCACGCCGACGAGCCCTCGCCGCACGTCGACTGGTCGGCGGGCGCCGTCAAACTGCTCACCGAACCGGTGGAATGGGCGGAGCACGGGCGTCCGCGACGGGCGGGCGTGTCCTCCTTCGGCGTCAGCGGCACCAACGCACACGTGGTCATCGAGCAGCCGGAGCAACAGGAGCCGCCGACGCGGACCGACGAGCGGGCGCCCTCGCCGACGGAGGCTACGACCACCAACACGGCGGTCGCGTGGCCGCTGTCCGCCAAGGACCCGGCGGCCCTGCGCGAGCAGGCCGGACGTCTGCTGACGCACCTGACGGAACACCCGGACCTCGGTCCCGCCGACGTCGGCCTGTCCCTGGCGACCTCCAGGGCAGCACTCGACCTCCGGTCCGCGGTCGTCGGCACCGGCCGCGAAGAGCTGATGGCCGCCCTGGGTGCCCTCGCCGAAGGCCGCCCTGCGCCCGGCGCCCTCGTGCGCGGCGAGACGTCGACCGGCGCGCCCGCGGGCGGACCCCGGACCGCGTTCCTGTTCTCGGGGCAGGGGAGCCAGCGGCTCGGAGCCGGACGCGAACTGTACGCGGCCTTCCCGGCCTTCGCCGAGGCCTTCGACGCGGCCTGCTCCGCGCTCGACGCACAGCTCGAACAGCCGGTCAAGGACGTGGTGTTCGGAGAGGACCCCGAACTCCTGCACCGGACCGGGCAGGCTCAGCCGGCGCTGTTCGCCGTCGAAGTGGCCCTGTTCCGGCTCGTGGAGTCGTGGGGCGTCCGTCCGGACTTCCTGGCGGGCCATTCGGTGGGCGAGTTCGCGGCGGCCCACGTGGCGGGCGTGCTGTCGCTCGAAGACGCCGCGGCTCTGGTGGCGGCGCGCGGCCGGCTGATGCAGGCCCTCCCGGCCGGCGGGGTGATGGTCGCGGTGCAGGCCTCGGAGGCCGAGGTACGGGACCTGCTGTCCGGGTACGAGGACCGTGCCGGCATCGCGGCGGTCAACGGCCCCTCCGCCGTGGTGGTTTCGGGTGCACAGGACGCCGTCGCGGCGGTCGTCGACCGTCTCGCGGCCGACGGGCGCAAGACGAAGGCGCTCTCCGTCTCGCACGCCTTCCACTCCCCGCTGATGGACCCGATGCTCGACGACTTCCGGGCCGTCGTGGACGGTGTTTCCTTCGCCGCGCCGCGCCTGCCGGTCGTCTCCGCCCTCACCGGCGCTCCGGTCACCGCGGAAGAGCTTTCCTCGACCGACTACTGGGTGCGCCACGTCCGCGAGTCGGTCCGCTTCGCCGACGCGGTCACCTGCCTCGCCGGCCTGGGCGTCCGTACCTTCCTGGAGGTCGGTCCGGGCGGTGTCCTGACGGCCATGGCCCAGGACTCCCTGGACGAGCACGCGGTCACCGTCCCCCTCCTGCGCGCCGACCGTGCCGAGGCAACGGCCGTCACCACCGCCCTCGCCCACCTCCACGTCCACGGCGTACCCGTCGACTGGACGGCCGTCTACGCCGGGCGAAGCACCCGCGGTGTCGAACTGCCCACCTACGCCTTCCAGTACGAGCACTACTGGCTGGACGCGCCGACCGCCCCCGGTGATGTCGCCGCGGCCGGCCTGGCCGCCGCCGGACACGCCCTGTTCGGCGCGGCGGCCCTGCTGCCGGACGGCGCCGGCTCGCTGCTGACCGGTCGGCTGTCGCTGGCCACGCACCCCTGGCTGGCGGACCACGCGGTCTCCGGTGTGACGCTGCTTCCGGGAACCGCCTTCCTGGAGATGGCCGTCCGGGCCGGCGACGAACTCGACTGCGGTCGCGTCGACGAACTCACCCTGGCAGCGCCCCTGGTGCTCCCGGAGCACGGCGCGGTCCAGGTACGGGTGGTGGTCGGAGCCGCCGACGAGGCGGACCGGCGTACGGTGCGGATCTACTCCCGTGCCGATGCGATCGACGAGGCCGCCGCGGAGCTGCCCTGGACCCGTCACGCCACGGGCTTCCTCGTCCCCGACACCGGCGCGACGTACGCGCCCGACGTCCCGGCTATGCCCGGGACGGCCGAGGCATGGCCGCCGGCCGGCACCACCGCCGTCGACATCCACGACTGCTACGGGCGGCTGGCCGACGCCGGCTTCGCGTACGGGCCCGTGTTCCAGGGCCTGCGCGCAGTGTGGCGGCGGGGGGAGGACGAGCTCTTCGCCGAGGTCGGGCTGCCCGACGACACCTCCGTCGACGGCTTCGCCGTGCACCCCGCCCTCCTCGACGCGGCGCTGCACGCCGTGATCGTGGGCGACTTCCCCGCGGCCGGGCACGAAGGACGGTTGCCGTTCGCCTGGAGCGGTGTGAGCGTGCACGGAACCGGCGCCGAGACGCTGCGGGTCCGTCTGACCCGTGCCGGCTCCGCGGCGGACTCGGTGGCGCTGGAGATCACCGACGGTCTGGGCCGGCCCGTGGCATCGGTGGAGTCCCTGACGCTGCGGGCGGTGACACCCGGGCAACTCGCCGAAGCGAGTGGCGGCCAGGGGGCTTCGACGCTCCGGGACTCCCTCTTCCGGGTGGACTGGGAGCGGTGCGATCCGGCCCCGGGTGCGGAGCCCGTGGACGTGGTGGTGCGCGCGAGCCTGCCGGCTCCGGACGGGGCTCAGGCCCCGACGCCGCAAGCGGTGGCCGTCGTGGTCCCGGGCGACACCGACGGCGGGGCGGACACGTCGGCCGCCGCAACCGCGCAGCGCGTGCTGGCCCTGCTCCAGGAGTGGCTGGCGGAACCCCACTTCGCCGCATCGCGCCTGGTCATCGTGACGCGAGGGGCTGTGAACACCGGCACCGAAGCCGCCGAAGTGGACGCGGCACAGGCCTCGGTATGGGGACTGGTGCGCTCTGCGCAGTCGGAGAACCCCGGCCGCTTCGTGCTGGTGGACGTCACGGGCGACACCGGCACGGACACCGACACCGCCGCCCTCGCCACCGCCCCGCTCGTGGCCGCGGTGGCCTCGGGCGAGCCGCAGGTGGCGGTCCGGGACGGCGCGCTGCTCGCTCCGCGGCTGACGCGGGTCGACGCCACGTCCACCGAACCGCCCGCCGATGCCGATGCCGATGCCGACGGCACGGGTCGCCGTCCCGCCTTCTCGGCCGGAGGGACGGTCCTGGTGACCGGCGCCTCCGGTGCGCTGGGTCGCCTCGTCGCACGCCACCTGGTGACCGAGTACGGGGTGCGGCACCTGCTGCTGGCGAGCCGGCGGGGACCGGACGCCGAGGGCGCGGCGGAGTTCGCCGAGGAGCTGGGGACGCTGGGCGCCGAGGCACGCACCGTCCGCTGCGACGTGGCGGACCGCACGGCGCTGGCCGAACTGCTGGCGTCGGTACCCGCCGACCGGCCGTTGACCGGGGTGGTCCACGCTGCGGGCGTCACCGATGACGGAATCGTTTCCGCGCTCACCCCCGAGCGCGTCGACCGCGTCTTCCGCCCCAAGGCCGACGCCGCCCTCAACCTGCACGAGCTGACCCGCGACGCCGACCTCACCGCCTTCGTCCTCTTCTCCTCCGCCGCGGGCACCCTCGGCAGCGCGGGACAGGCCAACTACGCCGCCGCGAACTCCTACCTCGACGCCCTCGCCGAAGCCCGGCGGGCCGCCGGGCTGCCCGCCGTGTCGATCGCCTGGGGCCTGTGGGCGGAGACCAGCGCGCTCACGGCCGACCTGGCCGTCGCGGACCGGCGCAGGATCAGCCGGTCGGGGCTGATCGCACTGGAGGCACAGGAGGGCCTGGCGCTCTTCGACGCCGCCTGCCGCTCCGCCCTCGCCACGGTGGTCCCGGTCCGCCTGGACACCACCGCGCTCCGGGCCCAGGCCCGCGCCGGCGCTCTGCCCCCGCTGTTCCGGCAGCTCGTACGGGGCTCCGTACGGCGTACGCTGCACGACGCGCACCAGAGCGCGACGGGTTCCTCGCCGGCCGGCCGCATCGCGGCCCTGCCGCCCGCCGAGCGCTACGACGTCGTCCTCGGCATCGTCCGGACCCAGGCGGCCGCGGTGCTCGGCCACGAATCCGTCCGGTCGGTCGCGGTGGACCGGCAGTTCACGGACCTCGGCTTCGACTCCCTCACCGCCGTCGAACTCCGCAACTCCCTCAACACGGCCACCGGCCTGCGGCTGCCCGCGACCCTCGTCTTCGACCACCCCACGCCCGAGGCGCTCACCCGCCACCTGCTCACCGAACTCGTCGGCACGCAGCCCGGCGCCCCGGAACACGCTCCGGCACCGGTCGCTTCCGCCGATGAGCCGATCGCGATCGTGGGGATGAGTTGCCGTTATCCGGGTGGGGTGCGGTCTCCGGAGGATCTGTGGCGGCTGGTCGCGGAGGGGGGTGACGCGGTGGGTGGTTTCCCGGTCGATCG
>NZ_JBFRER010000241.1:0-4377 GCF_052114405.1 Streptomyces sp. M-16
GCGCCGGACCGTCCGGCGCCGGGCCGCCCGGCGTCCGGAGCCACGGCGCCGGCGCGGTCGGCGTACGGAGCCCGCGGGCGCGGCGGCGGGTCAGTGGCATTCGGGTGCGACGCCCGTCATCGACATGAACGCGACCGTCTGGCACCCGGGGTCCGCGTGGGGCCGTCCCGTAGTCCAGTCCACGACCTTCGGCACCCCGGCCGCGAGCAGCAGCACCGCCAGGAGGCCCGTGACGGCGCCCCTGCTCAGGCGGCGCACGGCACGGCCCGAAGCAAAACCTTCCGTTTCATGGCCGCATCATCACCCCGCACCCGCCATCCCACAACTCGGAGTGAGCATCCGCTCACACTGTGCCGCGCGGGGCGGCTCGGGCGTCGAACTCGCACCAGACGGCCTTTCCGTCGCCCCGGGACTCCACCCCCCAGTGCGTGGCCAGGGCGTCGACCAGCAGCAGCCCGCGCCCCGTGGTGGCCGCCTCGCCCGGGGTGCGGCGCCGGGGCCAGACGCTGGAGCGGTCCTTGACCCACAGCCGGATCCGCCGCACGGGTTCGGGCAGCACCTCCATGGTCAGCACCGCCCCGCCGTCGGTGTGCAGGAGGGCGTTGACCAGCAGCTCCCCCGCCGCCAGCTCGACGTCGTCGGCCAGCTCGGCCATGCCCCAGTCGCGCAGGGCCTGCCGCAGGGCGTAGCGGGCCTCGGAGAGCCCCTCCGGGTCGGCCTGGTGGATGTACTGGTGGATGCGCGGGGCCCGGTGGGTGCCGGGGTCGGGGGCGCGGCGCAGCACGAGCAGGGCGACGTCGTCGCCGGAGCCCCAGCGCTCCCAGAGCCGGTCGGAGAGGTGGTCGGCGAGGGCTCCGGCGTCCTGGGGTCCGCTGCGCACGGCGTGCGCGAGGGCTTCCATGCCCTGGGTGATAGCGGTGCCGGGTTCCTCGACGAGCCCGTCGGTGCACAGGACGAGGATCTCGCCCGGCACCAGGTCCAGGCGGGTCTCGGGGAACTCCTCCTGTTCGAAGACGGAGGCCAGCCCCAGCGGCAGGCCGCCGCGTACGTTGGGCCAGCCGGTGCGGCCGTCGGTGTGCCGGATGAGCGGGCCGAGGTGGCCGGCGCGGGCCGCCCGTACGCCGCCGGTTTCCAGGTCCACCTGTGCGTACATGCAGGTGGCGAAGCGTTCGGTGTCGAGTTCGGCGAGGAAGCGGGAAGCGCGGGCCAGGACGGTGGAGGGGGAGTGCCCCTCGCCGGCGTAGGCGCGCAGGGCGATGCGCAGCTGGCCCATGATGGCCGCGGCGTGCGTGTCGTGGCCCTGGACGTCGCCGACGACGATCCCGACCCGGTCGCGGGGCAGGGAGATCACGTCGTACCAGTCGCCGCCGACCTCGCGTCCGCTCCAGGCGGAGTGGTAGCGCACGGCGATCTCCCCGCCGGTGATGTCGGGGATCCGGCGCGGCAGCATGGCGGCCTGGAGGCCGGTGGCGAACTCGCGTTCCTGGTCGAAGAGGAGGGCCCGTTGCAGGGACTGGGCGACGATGCCGGCGAGGCCGAGGCAGAGGTTCTGTTCCTCCGGGCTGAACTCGCTGCGCCGCCGGTAGAAGAGCACGAGTCCGCCGATGGCCTTGGCCTGGGCGATGAGCGGGAGGTAGGCGGCGGCGTCGTAGCGGATCCGGTTGAGGTAGTCGGCGAGCAGCGGGAACTCGGCTGCCAGCTCGGTGAGCGAGGTGACGAATCGTGCCTGCCTGGTGAGCACGGCCTGCGACAGCGGCAGGGATCCGTCCAGGCGGGTGAACCTGCGTTCGCTGAGGATCTCCAGTGATTCCCCGCTCAGCGCGATGATCTTGATGGTGCCGTTCTCGACGAGGCCCAGCGCGAGTCCGTCGGCGCCGAGCCGTTCCAGGGCGCCGGCGCCGGTCAGGGCGGCCGTCACGTCGTCGACGGTGACGGCGCGCGACAGGGCCTCGGTGGTGCGCTGCACGATGGCGGCCTGCTGGATGCGGGCGTTCTCCAGTTTGCGCAGCACGGTGGCGTGGGCGAGCTCGGCGGTGGCGTCGCGCACGATCCCGACGATGCGCAGCGGATGCCCGTCGGGGTCGCGCAGCACCCGGCCCTGGATGTGGGTCCACTGGTCGCGGCCGTCGCGCCGGCGCACCGTGAGGTACGAGCCGTAGGTCTCGCCGCCGCCGTCCAGGACGCCGGCCACGGTGTCCTGGAGCCGTGCCGAGTCGTCGGCGGGGATCCGCAGCCCGAGGCCGTCGGGGGTGTGGTCGAACTCCTGCGGCTCCAGGTCGAAGACGGCCAGGCCGGCCTCGTCGATGGCGACGGTCCCCGCGTCGAGGTCCCATTCGAAGCTGCCCATGCCGTTGAGCGCGAGCCGCTCCCCGGGGCCCGTCAGCGGGCCGGGGGCGCCGTCCCGCCCGGGTCTGTCACGCTCCGCCGCTGCCACGGGTCACACCACCTAACGGCCGGGCCAGCACGGCTGGGAGATGAGCCGCTCCCACTCCTCGTCAGGATGCCCCGGGAGGGTGCGTCCGGCCTCCCGCCAGCGCTTGAGGAGGGCGAGGTAGATCGCGGCCGGGTCGGCGGGGGCGAAGCCCCCGGAGGGGCCGGAGGGGCCGGAGGGGCCGGAGAGGCCCGGTGGTCTGCCGGTGCCGGACGCATGCCGGCCGTACGGTGTGCCGCCGGCGGCTCCGGCCGGGGAGTGTTCCCCGCGGCTGGCGGGGATGCGCACCCAGCCACGGCCGCCCTGTGCTCGCTCCGCGCCCATCGCGGGACCCCTCTCCGGTGGATCTCAGCGTAGATACGTATTCGGATGCCCGGCGGCGGCCCGGTCCGGGCCGGCGCCGTGGGTGGTGCCGGTGAGCAGGCCCCGGGCGCCGAGGCGGCCCAGGACTCCCTTCACCAGTCTCCCCGCCGTGAAGCCCGCGCCGTGTACGAATCGCATGGAAGGTCCGAACGAGGGAGCGGTCAGCAGCCCCGCGAAGAACAGTCCGGGCCAGGACGACTCGAAGCCGGGGCTGAGCTCCGGGGTCCCGCCGTCGCCGACGGTCGCCAGGGCCGCGCGCAGTCCCGCGTCGAGCAGTTCCAGCCGGGCCAGGTCGGGGGCGAAGCCGGTGGCGGCGATGACGTGCGCAGTGTCCAGTACGACGGACTCCCCGGCCGCCGTGGTCAGCCCGAGCCGGGTCCGGCCGCCGGCCACCGGCACGGCCCGGTGCAGCCGGTGCCCCAGCAGGGTCGGCACCCGCCGTTCGAAGCGCTCCCGCAGCCACCAGGCCCCGGCGGGCCCCAGGGCGGTGGCGGCGATCCGCTCCCGGGTCGGGGCGGGCAGCCGCCGCACCGCCCAGGGCAGCTCCGACCACACCCAGCTGCGCCAGCCGGTGCCGAGGCCGCTGTGCGGGTCGCGCAGGGCCCGGAGCAGGGGCCGGTCCAGGGGCTGCGGGACGGTGTTCCAGTTCAGCCGGGACCGCCGGGCCACCAGGCAGGGCCGGGCGCCGGCCTCCGCGAGGAGCGCGGCGGTCTCCAGCGCGGCCTGCCCGGCGCCGAGGACGGCCACCTCCCGCCCGGCGAAGCGGGACAGGTCGCTGTGGCCGGTGCTGTGCGAGCAGTGGCCCGGGGGCAGGTCGCGCAGTGCTCGCGGGTACCGGGTGAAGGGCATCACGCCGACCGCGAGGGCCACGGTGCGGGCCGGGCGGGGCGGGCCGCCGACGGTGTGGACGAGGAAGCCGTCGCCGTGCGGGGTGACCTCGGTGACCGTGTCCTCCTCCACCTCGGGCAGCCCCGCGCGGCGGGCGAACCAGAGCCCGTAGGCGCTGAAGGTGGCGATGGGCAGCGGGCTGCCGTGTTCCGCGGTCAGACCGCGGGTGGCGCAGTACTCGGCGAGGGTGTGGCGGCCTCCGGGCGCGGAGAGGTTGGAGGACCAGGGCTCCGACTTCAGGTACATGCCCTCGGGCATGTGGTCCCGCCAGGACGCCATGGGGCGTCCCACCACGCGCACCCCGAGCCCGGCCGCAGCCGCGTGGGCGGCGATCGACAGCCCGTACGGGCCCGCGCCGATCACCACGAGATCGTCCATCCGCCTCACGGCCGTTCCTCCAGCTCCTCGGTTACCGGGTGACCAGTTCGTCCGGCTCCGCCGGGGCCTCCGGCGGGGTCCGGCGGGCCGGGGGTCCCGGCCGTTCGCCCCCGCGCTGCCGGGGCGCCCGCACCGCGCGGGCCCCCCGGCGGCCCTGTTCGGGTACGCCGCGCAGGGCGCGGGCCCCCTTGCCGAGGCCGCGGCCCAGGAAAGCCCCGAGCATCGCCAGGAACGGCCCGAGGTCGTCGGCGGCGAACCAGGCCGCCTCCACGCGGCACCGCCGCTCCCGCGGGGGCGCCGCCCGCACCGGACCGGGC
>NZ_JBFRER010000242.1:0-4324 GCF_052114405.1 Streptomyces sp. M-16
GGAGCCGCGAGCCGCATAGGTCAGGGACTCGGCGACCTCGCGGAACGCCTCCAGCATCGGCTCCATCAGCGGGGAGTGGAAGGCGTGCGAGACCGTGAGGCGCTTGGTCTTGTGACCCCGCTCGGCCAGCTGCCCGGCCACCTCCAGGACGGCCCGTTCGGCGCCGGAAACCACCACCGCCGAAGGACCGTTGACCGCCGCGATGTCGACATCGGCCGACAGCAGCGGACGGACGTCCTCCTCTGTGGCCTGGACGGAGACCATCGCGCCGCCCTCGGGCAGCGCGCCCATCAGCGCGCCACGGGCCGCCACCAGACGGGCCGCGTCCGCCAGGGACAGCACCCCGGCGACGTGGACGGCGGCGATCTCACCGATCGAGTGACCGGCGACGAAGTCCGGGCGCAGGCCGAGCGACTCCGCCAGGCGGTACAGCGCCACCTCGATCGCGAAGAGCGCCGGCTGGGTGAACTCCGTGCGGTGGATCTCCTCCCCGTCGCCGAAGACCACGTCCCTCAGCGGCAGGTCGAAGTGCGTGCACGCCTCGTCGAAGGCGGCGGCGAACACCGGCTGGGACCCGTACAGCTCACGGCCCATACCGGGGCGCTGCGCGCCCTGACCGGTGAAGAGGAAGGCGGACCTGCCCGGGGTGGCCGGGGCGGGGGCCGTGCCGGCCAGGGCCTCCAGGGCGGCCAGGGCCTCGGTCCGGTCGTGTGCGACCACGGCGGCGCGGTGCTCGAAGGCCTTGCGGCTCACCGCCAGCGACCGGCCCACGGCCGTGAGGTCGGCCCCGGGATCGGCCGACACCCGGGCCACCAGCCGCTCGGCCTGGGCGCGCAGCGCGTCCGCGTCACGGCCCGACAGCGGCCAGGGCGCGGCGACGGGAGAGCGGTCCGACGGCCCGGCGGGGGCGGCGGGGGCGGCGGGGGCGGCGGGGGCCTCCTCCAGGATGACGTGCGCGTTGGTGCCGCTGATGCCGAAGGAGGACACGGCCGCGCGGCGCGGCTCGTCCGCCGGGTCCCAGGCCAGGGGGTCGGTCAGCAGCCGGACCGCGCCCGCCGTCCAGTCGACGTGCGGGGTCGGCGCGTCCACGTGCAGGGTCTTGGGGACGAGGCCGTGCCGCATCGCGAGGATCATCTTGATCACGCCGGCCACGCCGGCCGCGGCCTGGGTGTGGCCGAGGTTGGACTTGAGGGAGCCCAGCCACAGGGGACGGTCGGCCGGACGGTCCTGTCCGTAGGTGGCGAGCAGGGCCTGGGCCTCGATCGGGTCGCCGAGCGGCGTCCCGGTGCCGTGCGCCTCCACCACGTCGACCTGGCCGCCCGTGAGGCCGGCGTTGGCGAGGGCCTGGCGGATGACGCGCTGCTGGGAGGGGCCGTTGGGGGCGGACAGGCCGTTGGAGGCGCCGTCCTGGTTGACCGCGGACCCCTTGAGGACCGCCAGGACCTCGTGGCCGTTGCGGCGGGCGTCCGACAGCCGCTCCACGAGGAGCAGGCCCACGCCCTCGGACCAGCCCGTGCCGTCGGCCGCCGCCGCGAACGCCCGGCACCGCCCGTCCGGCGAAAGGCCGCGCTGGCGGCTGAAGTCGACGAAGGCGTTGGGGGTGGACATGACGGTCACCCCGCCGACGAGGGCGAGCCCGCACTCGCCGCGCCGCAGGGCCTCCGCCGCGAGGTGCAGGGCGACGAGGGAGGACGAGCAGGCGGTGTCCACCGTCAGCGCGGGCCCCTCGAAGCCGAAGCTGTACGCGATCCGGCCCGAGACGACGCTGCTCGCGCCGCCCGTGCCCAGGTAGCCCTCCAGGTCCTCGGCGGACCGCGCCACCAGGGCCGTGTAGTCCTGGCCGTTGGATCCGACGTAGACGCCGGTGCGGCTGCCGCGCAGGGAGTCGGGGTCGATGCCCGCCTGCTCGAACAGCTCCCAGGCGGTCTCCAGCAGCAGCCGCTGCTGGGGGTCCATCGCGAGGGCCTCGCGCGGGGAGATCCCGAAGAAGCCGGCGTCGAAGTCGCCCACGGCGGGCAGGAAGCCGCCCGCCGTCGCGTACGTGGTCCCGGGCGCGTCGGGGTCCTCGTCGAACAGGCCGTCGAGGTCCCAGCCGCGGTCCTGCGGGAACGGGCCCACGGCGTCGACGCCGTCCGCCAGCAGGGTCCACAGGTCGTCGGCCGAGGTCACCCCGCCGGGGAAGCGGCAGGCGACCCCGACGACCACCACGGGGTCGGCGGCGTCCGCCACCGGGCCCGCCACGGCGGCCTCGGTCGCCGAGCCGAGCAGTTCGGCCCGCAGGAACTCCGCCAGCGCGACCGGGCTGGGGTAGTCGAAGGCGAGGGAGGCGGGCAGGCGCAGTCCGGTGACCGCGCCGAGCCGGCTGCCGAGCTCCACCGAGGCCAGCGAGTCGAAGCCCAGCTGCCGGAAGGACCGCTCGGGGGCGATGGCGTCCGGTGACGGGTGCATCAGCAGGTCGGCGGCGTGCCCGCGGATCAGTTCGACGAGGGCCGCGCGCTGCCGGTCCGGGCCGAGGCCGGCCAGCGTGCCGGCGAATCCGGATGCCGGGCCGGGAAGCGCCGCGCCGGTGATCGCCCGCAGGACGGGCCGGCGGGCCGCCGGGCCGTGGGCCTGCGCGTACCGGTCCCAGTCGATGTCGGCGGCCAGTACGGCGGTTTCGCCGTGGCGGATCGCGCCGTCCAGCAGCCGCAGGGCCCGCCGCGGGCTCATCGGGCGGAAGCCGGTGCGGCGCATGCGTTCGCGGACGACGGCGTCGGCCGCGGCCATGCCGTCGCCGTCCCAGGCGCCCCACGCGACGGCGGTGGCCGGCAGGCCTTCGCGGCGGCGCTGCCGGGCGAGGGCGTCCAGGGCGGCGTTCGCCGCCGCGTAGTTCCCCTGTCCGGCGGCGCCGAGGACGCCGGCGAGCGAGGAGAAGAGGACGAACGCGTCGAGGGCCAGGCCGCGCGTGAGCCGGTGCAGGGTGAGGGCGGCGTCCGTCTTGCCGGCCAGTACGCCGGTGAGCTGCGCGGGGGTGAGGGCGCTCAGGACACCGTCGTCGAGGACTCCGGCCGTGTGGAAGACGGCCGTCAGCGGGTGTTCGGCCGGCACCTCGGCGAGCAGGGCGGCGAGGGCGTCCTCGTCGGAGACGTCACAGGCCGCGAGGGTGACCTCGGCGCCCAGGGCGGACAGGCCTTCGGCGAGCTCGGCGGCGCCGGGGGCGGCGGCGCCCCGCCGGCTGACGAGCAGCAGGTGGTCGGCGCCGGCCTCGGCGAGCCGGCGGGCGACGTGGCCGCCGAGGGCGCCGGTGCCGCCGGTGACCAGGACGGTGCCGCGCGGCGACCAGTCGCGGGCGGGCTGCGACCAGCCGGTCCGCACCAGCCGCCGGGCGTGGAGCCCGGAGGGCCTCAGGGCGGTCTCGTCCTCGTCGGCGCCGCCGCACAGGAGGGCGCACAGCCGGCGCAGGGCGTCGGCGTCCGGCTCCTCGGGCAGGTCGACCAGGCCGCCCCAGCCGGCGGGGAGTTCCAGCGCGGCCACCCGGCCCAGGCCCCAGAGCTGGGCCTGGCGGGGGCGCACGGGGCCGTCGTCGTGGCCGTCGACCGAGACGGCTCCGCGCGTGGCGATCCACAGGGGCGCCGGCAGGCCGGTGTCCCCGAGGGCCTGGATCAGGGCGAGGGTGGCGGCCGTCGCGTCGGCGCTGTCGGCGGCCTCTCCGTCGATGCAGGCGTCGGTGTCGGTGGCGATGTCGGTGTCGGTGTCGGCGCCGAGGAGGGACAGCACGCCCGCGATGCCGTCCGCCGGGAGGGCGGGGGCGATCCGCCGGGCGAGGACGGTCCGGTCGTGCTCGGCGGCGGTCAGGGGCAGCTCCACGACGTGGGCGCCCCGGTCGGCCAGCGCGGCGAGGACGGCGCCGGTGGCTCCCGCCCGGTGGCCGGCGTCCGTGACGACCAGCCAGGCGCCGGGCGGGGCGGGCGCCTCGGAGGGGTCGTCGAGGCGCTCCCACGTCTCGCGGTAGAGCAGGTCGTCGTCCGTTTCGGGGAGGTGACCGGAGGCGGCCGTCATGGGCGCGGCGGGCCAGTAGCGCTGCCGCTGGAACGGGTACGTCGGCAGGTCGACTCGGCGACCGGACAGCAGGCGCGTCCACTCGGGGTCGAAGCCGCGGACGAACGCTCCCGCGAGGGCGGACGTCAGCGTGACCGTCTCGGGGCGGTCGCGGCGCAGCAGGGGCAGGAGGGCGGCGGGTGCGTCGAGGCAGGCCTGTCCCATGGCGCTGAGGACGGCGTCGGGTCCGATCTCCAGGTACGTGCGGACGCCGGCGCTCTCCAGGTGGCGCATGGCGTCGTGGAAG
>NZ_JBFRER010000243.1:0-4316 GCF_052114405.1 Streptomyces sp. M-16
GTGCCGATGTCGGCGGCGGCGGGGGGCGCGCCGGCGGCGAGGAGCAGGGCGGCCATGGCGGTGACGGCCGCCACGGCGGTCTTGGCACCCGGGGGTAGGGCCGTGCGCAGTCGCTGTCCCATGGAAGACCTTCGCTGCTAGCCGGACGGGATGATGATCGGACGAGGCGACAATCACCCCGGCCCTGCCCGCACCCTCCCACGCGTGCGAAATCCCCTTCACACCGCCGCGCCCGAGCCCTGCCGGTTTACGCCCGAACGGCGGCGACGGTCAACCCGACCACCTCGAAGCGGGCCGCCGCGGCGGCGGGGACGCGGCGGGGGGGGCGTGGTCCGGGTCTCCGCAGCCCGGACCCGGACCCTGCTCCGGCCCCGGACCCGGCCCCCGCCCCGGACGCCTCCGCCCGGCGCGGGTCATCCGGCGCCGTCGGCGCGACGGCCCGCCCGGGGTCAGGCGTGACCGAAGAGCGGGGCCAGCGCCAGTGCCGCCGCGCCCTCCGCCACCCCCGCCGCCGCACACTCCACCGGCGGCGGGTCACCCGTCGGCGCCCGGGCCGCCAGGACGGTCCGGACCCCCTCCACGAACACTTCCGGCTCGGCGTCCACGACCCGGCCGCCCAGCAGCACCCGGTCCACGTCCAGCAGCGCCACCAGGTTCGCGGCCCCCTCCCCCAGCAGCCGCGCGGCTCCCGCGAGGTCGCCGCGGGCCACCGCGTCCAGGCAGAGCACCTCCAGGCAGCCCCGCCCCCCGCACCGGCACGGCGGGCCGTCCAGCCGCAGCACCTGATGGCCGAACTCCCCCGCCGCCGAGCGCGTGCCCCGGTACACCGCGCCGTCGAGCCGGAGCCCCGCTCCGAGCCCGGTCCCGACGTGCAGGTACACGCAGGAGCCTGTCCCGCCGGGCCCCCCGGCCGCCGCGACCGCCGCGTTGGTGTCCTTGTCCAGCGCCACCGGCAGCCCCAGCCGCTCCTCCAGCACCGCCCGCATCGGGTACCCCGCCCAGTCCGGGAACCCCGTCACCGGGCCCAGGGCCCCGCTCCGCCAGTCCAACGGCCCGGGCGCGGCCACCCCGACCCCGACCGGCGGCGCGGCCGGCCCGCGGGCGCGGACCCGTACGACCGCCGCCAGGACCGCCTCCACGACGAGGTCCGGGCCCGCCCCGAAGTCCAGCGGTCCGCTCCACTCGTCGACGACGCCGCCCGCGAGGTCGACCCGTACCGCCCGGATCCGGTCGCGGTCCAGGTGGACCCCCACCGCGTACCGGGCCTGCGGAACGAGCCGCAGCAGCGTGCGGGGTTTGCCGCCGGTGGAGGCGCCGCGGCCGGCCTCGGCCACCAGGCCCGCCGCAGCGAGGCGAGCGGTGATCTTGCTGACGGCCTGCGGGGTGAGGCCCGTACGGGCGGCGAGTTCGGCGCGGCCCAGGCCCGGCGCCCCCGCCGAACGCAGCAGGTCCAGCAGCAGCGCGTCGTTGTGTCCGCGCAGGGCCGGCAGGTTCGCCCCGCCGCGCCCGCCGCGCCCGCCCGCGCGGTCGCCGTCGCCCCGGCCCCCGCCCCCGCAGCCGCCCCCGCTGACGTTGCCCTTGCCCCTGTTCACCCGCCCATTGTCCACCCTCCTTGCACTTACGCAACGCTGTTGCCAAAGTGGAGCCATGAACACCGCCCCCAACAGCCCCACCACCCCGCTGCGGGTCGCACTCATCGGCTACGGACTCGCCGGCTCCGTCTTCCACGCCCCGCTGGTGTCCGCGACCGAGGGCCTCGTCCTCGACACGGTCGTCACCTCCGACCCCGGCCGACAGGCCCAGGTCCGCGAGGCCTACCCCGAAGTCCGCGTCGCGGCCTCCGCCACCGAGCTGTGGGACCGCGCCGGCGAGGGCTCCCCCGCCCCCGGCCTGGTCGTCATCGCCTCCCCCAACAAGACCCACGTCCCGCTGGCCACGGCCGCGCTCACCGCCGGCATCCCGGTGGTCGTGGACAAGCCGCTCGCGGCCACCGCCGCCGAGGCCCGGGAGCTCGCCGCGCTGGCCGACCGGACCGGCACCTTCCTGTCCGTCTTCCAGAACCGCCGCTGGGACAACGACTTCCTGACCGTGCGCCGCCTCCTCGCCGACGGCGAACTCGGCGAGGTCCAGCGCTTCGAGTCCCGCTTCGAGCGCTGGCGCCCGCAGCTCAAGGGCGGCTGGCGCGAATCCGGCGCCCCGGAGGAGCTCGGCGGGCTGCTGTACGACCTCGGCAGCCACGTCGTGGACCAGGCGCTGGTGCTGTTCGGCCCGGCCGTACGCGTCTACGCGGAAGCCGACCTGCGCCGCCCGGGTACCGAGACCGACGACGACACGTTCATCGCGATCACCCACGCGAACGGCGTCCGCTCGCACCTCTACGTCAGCGCCACCACCGCCCAGCTCGGCCCGCGCTTCCGCGTCCTCGGCTCCCGGGCCGGCTACGTGAAGTACGGCCTGGACCCGCAGGAGGCCGCCCTGCGCGAGGGGATGCGCCCCGACCGGGCCACCGACGGCGCACTGTGGGGCGAGGAGCCGCCGCACCTGTGGGGGCGCCTCGGCTCCGGCGAGTCCCCGCTGACCGGCGGCGGGATCCCGGTGCCGACCGAGCACGGCGACTACCCGGCGTACTACGCGGCGGTCGCGCGGGCCCTGCGCACGGGCGGCCCGGCCCCGGTCACGGCGCACGAGGCGGCGCGGTGCCTGGAGGTGCTGGAGGCGGCGCGCAGGTCCTCCCGCGACGGAGTGGCGGTGGACATCGCCGCCTGACGGCCCACCGGCCCCGGCCCCGACCCCGGCCCGCCACGGCCCGCCACGGCGCGGCGTGGCGTCGCGAGGCGCGGCGGGCCGGACGGACCCGCGCACGCGGAAGGGGCGGGTCCGCCATCGGCGGCCCCGCCCCCTCGTCCCCCCGCCGGCGCTACGCGCCCTTGAACTCCTGGCGCTGGCGCCCGAGGCCCTCGATCTCCACCTCCACGACGTCACCGGCCCGCAGGAACGGCTTCGGCTCCGGCTGGCCCGCGGCCACGCCGGCCGGCGTGCCGGTGACGATCACGTCGCCCGGGTACAGGGTCATGAAGTGGCTCAGGTACCGCACGACCTCGCCGACCGGGAAGATCTGGTCCGAGGTGTGACCGTCCTGCTTGAGCTCACCGTTCACCCACAGCCGCACGTCCAGCGCCTGCGGGTCCGGGACCTCGTCGGCGGTGACCAGCCAGGGGCCGAGCGGGGTGAAGGTCTCGCAGTTCTTGCCCTTGTCCCAGGTGCCGCCCCGCTCGTTCTGGAAGGCGCGCTCGGTGACGTCGTTCGCCAGCACGTAGCCGCCGACGTGCGCGAGGCCCTCCTCGGCGGAGCCCAGGTAGCGGGCCGTGGCGCCGATGACGACGCCGAGCTCGGCCTCCCAGTCGGTCTTCACGCTGCCGCGCGGGATCAGCACGGTGTCGTCCGGGCCGACCACGGTGTCCGGGGACTTGAGGAAGACGATGGGCTCCGGCGGAGCCTGCGCGCCGACCTCGGCCGCGTGCCCGTGGTAGTTCAGCCCGATGCCCACGATCTTGCCGATCCGGCCGACCGGGGAGCCGACGCGCAGCCCTTCCGCGTCCAGGGCCGCGAGCTCGCCGGCCGCCGCGGCGTCCCGTACGCGGGACAGTACGGAGTCGTCGGCGAGCAGGGCCCCGTCCACATCCGTGATCAGGCCGGACAGGTCGCGCAGGGTCCCGTCCTGGTCGAGCAGCGCGGGGCGCTCCGATCCGGCAGGTCCGACACGCAGCAGCTTCATGGACATTCTCCCGTGGTCGAGGGTGGTCGGCCCATGGGCATGCCCCGGGCCGGACGATGGGTTGCGGCCATCGGAGGATTGGCTGATCCTCCAAGATGGCCGACCAATCCGCAAGACCCTGTTCACAGACTGGAACGCGCCCCTCCAGCGCCCGCCCCGGACCGCCGGCCGGGCGGCTATCCCGCGGCCCGACCCGCCGCCCGACCCGCCGCCGCCACCTGTCCGGCCGTCTGGGCGGCGCGGTCCTTGCGGTGCTGCAGCCAGGCCCGTTCCGCGACGGACCACGCCGTGGTGGTCAGCAGGTACAGCCCGGCCGCCAGCGGCACCACGGCGGCCGTGATCAGCGTCCCGAACGACAGCAGGGGCAGTACGCCGCTCATCTTGCGCATCGCGGCCTGCTGCTCGGCACTCAGCGCGGCCGGCGCCCCGGCGCGACCCGCGCCGGACCCCGCCCCGGCCCCGCGCGAACCGCCCTTCACCCCGCCGGGCACGGCCTTGCCCCCGCGCGGACCGGCCACCGGCAGGACCGGCACCGCGGGCG
>NZ_JBFRER010000244.1:0-4191 GCF_052114405.1 Streptomyces sp. M-16
TCGGGCAGGTATCTGTGGTATCTGTCGTTCTCTGAGCGGGAGGAGATCGCGCTCCTCAACGCCCGAGGCAAGGGCATCCGTGAAATCGCCCGGCAAGTCCGCCGTGATCCGGCGACGATTTCCCGTGAGTTGCGGCGCAACACAGCCACGAGAAGCGGGAAGCTCGACTACCGGGCATCGGTCGCGCAATGGAAATCGGACATGCCCGCACGCCGCCCGAAGACATCGAAGCTGGCCGCCGATCCGCGGCTCCATGCGTACGTCCAGGAGCGACTGTCCGGAGGGATCCGCACGCCTGGCGGCACGGCGATCGCAGGACGGCGACAGGCGCGTGGACGGGGCGGAACAAGCCGCATCGCAAGGATCGCGCGTGGGTTCAGGCGTGGAGTCCGGAGCAGATCGCGAACCGGATCAAGCTTGATTTCCCGGATGATGAGTCCATGCGTATCAGCCACGAGGCGATCTACCAGGCTCTCTACATTCAGGGCCGCGGGGCACTGAAGCGGGAGCTGATCCTGTGCCTTCGCACGGGCCGCGCGCTACGCGCCCCGCGTGCTCGTTCGCGTCGCAAGACCTGGGCACATGTGACGCCCGAAGCGTTGATCAGTGAACGGCCTGCCGAAGTCGAGGACCGTGCCGTTCCTGGCCACTGGGAAGGCGATCTGATCATCGGGCTGGAGCGGTCCGCGATCGGCACTGTCGTCGAGCGGTCGACTCGATTCACGATGCTGGTGCACCTCCCGCGCGAGGAAGGTTACCGGCACAGGCAATCGGTTAAGAACGGCCCCGCACTGGCCGGTTATGGGGCGATGACGACGAAGACCGCACTCGCCCATATGATGTCGACGCTGCCCGAACAGCTGACACGATCGCTGACCTGGGATCGCGGCAAGGAGATGTCGGCCCAAGCGCAATTCAGAGTCGAGACCGGCATTCCCGTGTTCTTCGCTGATCCGCATAGTCCGTGGCAGCGCGGCACGAACGAGAATACCAACGGGCTCTTGCGCCAGTACTTCCCGAAAGGAACCGATCTCTCGAGATGGTCCGCTGAGGAAGTCGAGGCCGTCGCTCACACCCTCAACAGCAGACCCCGCAAGACTCTCGGTTGGAAGACACCTGCCGAGGCATTCAACGAGCAGCTAAAATTGCTTCAACAGGCTGGTGTTGCAACGACTGATTGAATCCGGTCAATATACGAGTAGATCTTTCGCTGAAATCTGCAGGTAAGCAGGGGTCCGGCAGAGCATGGGCGCGATCGGATCCAGTGCGGACAACGCCGCCGCGGAAAGCTTCAACGCCGCCTTCAAGAGAGAGACGCTCAAAGGCCGGAAGGCCTGGTCGAGCGAGCGTGAGGCCAGACTCGACGCCTTCCGATGGCTGACCCGATACAACACCCGACGCCGACACTCCCGCCTCGGACACCGCAGCCCCATCACCGACGAAGCCGCACTCGAAGCACCACCAACTACGCTGGCATCAGCCGCATAAACCGTGTTCAGGATTCGGGGTCAAGGCCCGCCGGGCCAGATGATGTCGCGGCCGCTCGTCGAGGCCCTCGCCCCGATCCGCAAGCAGATCAAGAAGACCGCCGGCCAGCTCAAGGGCCTCAGGGACCGGGGCTGGCATCCGGGGTACCCGAAGGATGTCGGTTCCTGCCGTGACCGAGCCTCCTTCCCGAGCGAGTGCCCAGCCAATGCCTTTGGCGGATGGAGTTCCGGCGGGGTAACAGTGCCATGCCGTGGGGCGCGGGTTGCGGGGGGTACGGAAATCTGGGGCGCGACGTGATTTTAGGGAAATTGGTTCACCCTTGAGTGTGACGTCTGTTCGGGTGATCCGCACGGATTCCCGGCCGTGACAGTCGTTTTCCGCCCAGCTCGGTCTGGTTGATGTGCCAGCGTGAGCGGAATCGCTAGAAACCTGTTCTGTCTTGTCGTCGCCGACAGCTCCGGGCGCGTCCGGGCGCGATATACGGTGCGGCGATGCCGTCTGATGAAAGAGCTAGGACGGCCGGGGGAGGCGTGTTTCGCTGAGCCTGATCCCCCGGTGTGCGGGACTCCGGGGCGGGCATGCCCCGAAGTCCCGCGGGGGTTCGACCATCGCGTACCCCGTCAAAGGAACGACATGATCGAACGTGCAAGTAGGCCCTTGCGGCCGGTGATCCCCCGATTTAGCATTCCGGTCCCGCCCCCGCTCGAAACACATTTCCGCGCCTTCTTTTCCGGTGTGGTGCGTTGGTCGTCGCTGCTGACGACGCTGCTTGTCGTCGGGGTGGTGACCGGGCAGCTGGACGAGTCCGCGGTACTGGCAGCCACCCCGCTGGTCCTCAACGACCGGACGGCCCTGCTGTTCAGGGTGGCGCTGCGCCGCTGATGCCCCGGCCGCCGCCTCGTCTTGTGGGGCGTGTCGGGCTGAAGTGCCGGGCCGGGGCCGCTGCCAGCGGCCCCGGCCCTTTTCTTCCGTAGCCCCTTCGGCCCCGACTCGTTCCGGGCCCGAGTGCCAGCCTGTACCTGCACCCATCCAGCGGCATCAGATCCGGCCAAGTCCACGGTCCGCCAGCCGGACCATCCCTTGGCACCCGAGCAAGGACTTTCCATGATCACGGCATTTTCCGGCCGCGTTCCCCATGCTTCCCCGGCCCCGGAGGCATGCGGGACCGGGGCAGCCGCTCGAACGGGGCGCAAGGATGTCCGGGCCGCCGAGCAGACAGCCCGCACGGCGTTCAAGGCCCGATTCGATTCCGCCTACCGCCAGTACGCGGCCGTCCGCCTCGGAGACGATGACGCGGGGGACGTCGTCGAGGCGGTGTGGAAGCAGATCGAGCTGGGCTGGGCAGGCCTGCTGCGGTGTCCCTCGCCGGCGGGCGGCGCCTGGACACTGCTCTCCCGTGCTGTCCACGCCAGCCCGGCCAGGCCCCCCTCCCCGCTCGACAAACTCCCGCGGCCGGCAGCCGACGCCTTCCTGCTGCGGCACTGCGTGGGCCTGGAAGCGGACCGGGCGGCCGAGGCGATGGGTATGGAACCGGCCGCGTTCGAATCGCTCTACCGCAGTGTCGTGCCCCGCCCCGGCAGCGGAAATCCCCCCGGCATATTTGACCGCTGATCACGGGACCGGCGCATTCGCGTGCGCCCTACCAGCACGAATACACACCCGAAGAGATCTCGCCGGTTTTCCGAAGAACGAATCCACCCCGCGGCGTGGGCAGGTATTTTCACAAGGGGCTCGCCCCCTATGATGAACGCTTTTCCGCCCACGAACCCGCCAACCCCGCTACCCGCCAGCGGGGCAGGCCGCCGTGCCCCAGGGGGAGCCTGTGCCCATCGACGTCACCAAACCTAGTGTCTCGTGATTCCGTCAGCGTTACTTGATCTCGCGTGTCTCGTTCTATTGGCATGGAGCTCTCTTTGGAACAGACCGCCGAGTTGCGTGAGTTGGTGAACAGCCGGAACGTGCCTGCGGATATAGCGACGCGGGGCCGGATCGTCCTGTGGTCGAGCGAGGGGCGTCGACGCAAGGACATTGCCGGGCTGCTCGGAGTGTCACTGCCGACCGTGGACCGCTGGAAGGCCCGCTATGCCGAGCACGGACTGGCCGGGCTGGAAGGTGACCGCCGTGGCGGAGCCCGGGAACGCGTGCGGGCTCGGGTGATTGCGCTGACGCGCATGATGCCGCCGACACGCGACCTCGTCTCCGGGAAACTCACCATCGAGCGCGTCTACCTGATCACCAGCCTGGGACCGGGCGAAGCCACCGGCGCACAACTCGCGTCGTGGATCAGAGGGCACTGGGGCATCGAGAACCTTCTGCACCACGTCCGGGACCGGACGTTCCGCGAGGACGACTCCAAATTCCGCACCACGCACCTACCTCGGATCATGGCCGGCCTGCGCAACCTCGCCATCGGGCGTCCACCGGCAGGACGGCCGCACCAACATCGCCGCCGCCCTCCACCACACCGCTCGCGACCACTGTCGGCCCCTCGGCCCCTGTCAGCCCTCGGTCTCACCGGATGACGAACCCGGAGAGGCCGCGTTCACGGAAAGACCCTGGTCCCAGATGATGCGCGACGTGTGATTTTCAGTGGTTGGCGACAGGGCTTTCAGTAGGTGTTTTTGCTGGTGGGCGGGTTGCGGGGTGTCGTTCTTCTGCTGAAGGCCGGTGTCGTTTCCCGCTGAAGGTCTGCTGTCGCGTGTG
>NZ_JBFRER010000245.1:0-4774 GCF_052114405.1 Streptomyces sp. M-16
CCCCAGGCGACGGAGGTGGCGGGCAGTCCGTCGGCGCGACGCTGCTCGGCCAGGGCGTCCAGGCAGGCATTGGCCGCCGCGTAATTGCCCTGACCAGCGCCACCGACCGTACCCGCGAACGACGAGAACAACACGAACGCCGACAGCTCCAGGCCCAACTCACCCGCCAGCTCGTGCAGATGACACGCCGCATCCGCCTTCGGGCCGAGGACTCTCGCCAGACGCTCCGGAGTCAGACCGTCCAGCACACCGTCATCCAGCACACCCGCCGCATGGAACACCGCCGACACCGGGAACTCCACCAGCAGCTTCGCCACCGCATCCCGATCAGCCACATCACACGCCACCACCGAAGCCGTGACACCAGACCCGGCGAGCTCCGCCACCAGATCCGCGGCACCCGGAGCATCCAGACCCCGACGACTCGTCAGCACAAGATCACGCGCACCAGCCGAAGCCAGCCAACGCGCCACCCGCACACCCAACGCACCCGTACCACCGGTCACCAGCACCGGCCCATCAGGCCGCCAGCCCTCACCCACCACCGGAACGAAAGGCGCCCTCACCAGACGACGGACGAACACACCCTCCCCCCGCACCGCAACCTGATCCTCACCAATGACGCCGGAAAGAACCGCAGCCAGCCGACCCCCGGTCGAGTCATCCAGCACCGCCGGAACGTCCACCAGACCGCCCCACCGCTCACCGAACTCCAACGCAGCRACCCGACCCAGACCCCACACCTGCGCCCGCACCGGATCCACCACACGGTCCGACACACCCGTCGACACCGCACCACGCGTCACACACCACAACCGGGCCCCGACACCCGCATCACCCAACGCCTGCACCAACGACAACGAACCCGCCACATCCAGCAGCGACACCACACCCTCCACCACACCCACACCCGCCAGAGCCCCGGCCAGCTCCCCACGGGAACGACCACCCGCCACCAGCTCCACCACCTCCACACCCGACGCCGACAACACACCCACCAGCTCCGCACCCCCCACCGCAGACACCACCAACCACCGCCCCGACAGCCAGAAGGCCGACTCGGCCGGGTCGGACCCGGCGTTCCGCCCGGTGCCGGGGCGCGGCCAGTACCGGCGGCGCTGGAAGGCGTAGGTGGGCAGGTCGACGTGGTCGGGGCCGGCGTCGGCGAAGGCGGGCGACCAGTCGACGGCGACGCCGCGCACGTGGGCCTCGGCCAGGGAGAGCAGGAAGCGTCCCGGTCCGCCGTCCTGGCGGCGCAGCGAGCCGACGGCGCAGTCCCCGAGGCCCTGGATCAGCACCGGGTGGGGGCTGCTCTCGACGAACACGCCGAATCCCTGCTCGCGCAGGGCGCGCGTGGACTCCTCGAAGCGCACGGTCCGGCGGGCGTTGCGGTACCAGTACTCCGCGTCCAGTCCGGCGGTGTCCTGCCAGTCGGCGGTGACCGTCGAGAAGAAGGGCACGTCCGCCGGGCGCGGGGAGAGGTCCGCGAGGAGGGTGAGGAGTTCGTCGCGGATCTCCTCGACGTGGGCGGAGTGGGAGGCGTAGTCGACGGCGATGCGGCGGGCTCCCTCGGTCCCGGCGAGCAGCGCGTCGAGGGCTTCGGGGTCGCCCGAGACGACGACCGAGCGGGGGCCGTTCTCGGCGGCGATGGACAGGCGCTCGTCGAGGCCGGCCGCCACCTCCTCACGGGGCAGCGGGACCGACACCATGCCGCCGCGGCCGGAGAGGGCGAGCAGGGCCTTGCTGCGCAGGGCCACCACCCGTGCCCCGTCGTCGAGGGAGAGGCCGCCCGCGACGCAGGCCGCGGCGATCTCGCCCTGCGAGTGTCCGAGGACGGCCGCCGGTTCCACTCCGTACGAGCGCCAGAGCGCGGCGAGGGAGACCATCACGGCCCACAGCGCGGGCTGCACCACGTCGACGCGGGCGAGGGCGGCCCCGTCGGTGAGGACCTCGCGCAGCGACCAGTCGACGAAGGCGGACAGGGCCCGCTCGCACTGGTCCATCCGCTCGGCGAAGACGGGGCTGGTGGCGAGGAGTCCCGTGGCCATGCCCGTCCACTGGGAGCCCTGGCCGGGGAAGACGAAGACGACCTTGGTCCGTCCGTCCGGTGCCCGGCCCTCGACGAGACCGGCGGCCGCCGCGCCGTCGGCCAGCGCCGCCAGTGCCGTGTCGAAGGCGCCGGGGTGGTCGGCGACGAGGACGGCGCGGTGGTCGAAGGTGGCGCGCGTGAGGGCCAGGGACCGGCCGATCCCGGCCGGGTCGTGGCCGGGGCGGGCGGACAGGAAGGCGCGCAGTTCGCCGGCCTGGGCCCGCAGGGCGTCGGCGGACTTGCCGGACAGCACCCACGGCAGGGCGGTGGAGGCCGCGGGGGTTGCCGGGGCGGCCGGAGTGGGTTCGGCGGCGGGTTCGGGTTCCTCCAGGATGACGTGGGCGTTGGTGCCGCTCATGCCGAACGAGGACACTCCGGCGCGGCGCGGCTGCCCGTCGGCGGGCTGCCAGTCGAGGTTCTCCGTGAGCAGTCGTACGGCGCCGGCCGCCCAGTCGACCTGGGGCGTGGGCTCGTCGACGTGGAGGGTGCGGGGCAGGACGCCGTTGCGGATGGCCTGGACCATTTTGATGATGCCGGCGACGCCGGCCGCCGCCTGGGTGTGGCCGATGTTGGACTTGACGGAGCCGAGGCGCAGCGGCCGGTCGGCCGGCCGGTTCTGCCCGTACGTGGCCAGCAGCGCCTGTGCCTCGATCGGGTCGCCGAGGGTGGTGCCGGTGCCGTGGGCCTCCACGGCGTCGACCTGGTCGGCCGTCAGGCGGGCGTTGGCGAGGGCCTGGCGGAGCACGCGGCGCTGGGAGGGGCCGTTGGGGGCGGTCAGGCCGTTGGAGGCGCCGTCCTGGTTGACGGCCGATCCGCGGACCACCGCGAGGACCCGGTGACCGTTGCGGCGGGCGTCCGAGAGCCGCTCCAGTACGAGGACTCCCGCGCCCTCGCCCCATCCGGTGCCGTCTGCGGCGGCCGCGAAGGGCTTGCAGCGGCCGTCCGGGGCCAGGCCGCGCTGGCGGCTGAACTCGGTGAAGGTGGTCGGGCTGGCCATGACCGTCACCCCGGCCGCGAGCGCGAGCGTGCACTCCTGCTGGCGCAGGGCCTGCGCGGCGAGGTGCAGGGCGACGAGGGAGGAGGAGCAGGCGGTGTCGACGGTGACGGCGGGCCCTTCGAAACCGAACTCGTACGAGATCCGGCCGGACAGCACGCTGGTGGCGTTCCCGGTGGCCAGGTAGCCGTCGACCTCCTCGGGACCGCCCACGAGGACCGTGCCGTAGTCGGTGCCGTTGGTGCCGACGAACACACCGGTACGGCTGCCGCGCAGGGTGTCCGGCGCGATCGCGGCGCGCTCCAGGGCCTCCCAGGAGGTCTCCAGCAGCAGGCGCTGCTGGGGGTCCATGGCGAGGGCCTCGCGCGGGGAGATGGCGAAGAAGCCGGCGTCGAAGTCGGCGGCGCCGTCGACGAACGCGCCTTCGCGGACGTACGAGGAGCCGGGCCGGTCCGGGTCCTCGTCGAACAGCTCCTCCAGGTCCCAGCCCCGGTCGGTGGGGAACGGCGACACGGCGTCACGGCCGGCGGCGACCAGGTCCCACAGGCCCTCGGGGGAGCGGACGCCGCCGGGGAAACGGCAGCTCATCGCGACGATGGCGATGGGCTCGCGGGCCGCTTCGGCGAGCCGCCGGTTCTGTTCGCGCAGCCGCTCGGTCTCCTTGAGGGAGTTCCGCAGCGCGGCCACGAGCTTCGCGTCGGGCGTCGCCGTGCCGGATGTCGTCACTGCTTCGGGCGTAACCATGTGTCAGCTCCTCACTTCCCGGACCGTCAGGAGTCCGTGTTGTCCATGGCGAGACGGATCAGGGCGTCGGTGTCCATCGCGTCGATGTCCTCCGGGGCCGTGTCGTCCGGGTCGGCCGCCGCGTCCTGCGCGGCGGCCCCTTCGAGGCCCGCGAGGTCCAGGAGCACCTCCAGCAGGCCGGCCTCTCTGATCCGGGAGAGCGGCATCGAGGCGAGCGCCCGGCGGATCCGGTCCTCCTCCGGGTCGGCCTCGCCGAGGTCCCCGCACAGTTCGGTGAGCAGGTAGGCGGCGAGGGCGGCCGGGTTGGGGTGGTCGAAGACGACGGTGGCGGGCAGGGTCAGGCCGGTGGCCCGGCCGAGCCGGTTGCGCAGTTCGACCGCCGTCAGGGAGTCGAAGCCGATGCCCTTGAAGGGCTGTTCGGCGTCCACGCGCTGCGGTGATCCGTGGCCGAGTACGGCGGCCACCTGGGTACGGACCAGGTCGAGCAGTACGTCGCTCCGCTCGGCGGCGGCCGGCAGGGCCGCCAGTCGTGCGGCGAGGCCGGCGTCGGCGCCGTCCGGTTCGGCGGGACGGACGGCTTCCGGGATGCCGGCGAGGAGCGGGCTCGGGCGGGCGGAGGTGAAGCCCGGCGCGAAACGCTCCCAGTCGATGTCGATGGCGGTCAGGGTGGCGTCGCCCCGGCCGAGGGCGCGGGCGAGTGCGGCGAAGGCCGTGTCGGTGGCCAGTCCGGTCATGCCGGCGAGGCGCATGCGTTCGGCGACGGTCTCGTCCGCGGCCATGCCGTTGTCGGCCCAGGGGCCCCAGGCGACGGAGGTGGCGGGCAGTCCGTCGGCGCGACGCTGCTCGGCCAGGGCGTCCAGGCAGGCATTGGCCGCCGCGTAATTGCCCTGACCAGCGCCACCGACCGTACCCGCGAACGACGAGAACAACACGAACGCCGACAGCTC
>NZ_JBFRER010000246.1:0-4041 GCF_052114405.1 Streptomyces sp. M-16
TGGTGGTTCCGGTGAGTTGTTCGCGCAGGTGTGTGGCGAGGGCGAGCGGGGTGGGGTGGTCGAAGGCGATGGTGCTGGACAGGCGCAGTCCGGTGGCCGCGTTCAGGCGGTTGCGCAGCTCCACGACCATCAGCGAATCGAAACCGAGCTTCTTGAACGACTGGTTCGCCGCGATGCTGTCGGGGCTGTCGTGGCCGAGGACGGTGGCCACTTGGCGGCGTGCGAAGTCGAGCAGCTCGCGTTCGCGTTCGTCCTCCGGGAGTGCGGCCATCCGCTGGGCCCAACCACCGCCGGTCGGCCCGCCGTCCGCCAGGTGCGCGGCACGCCGCGCGGGAGCCCGTACCAGATCGCGGAAGACGGCCGGCACCCCGTCCGAGGCCGCGCGGGACCTCAGCCCGGCGAGGTCCAGCCGCGCCGGTACGAGCACCGCCTCCTCGCGCGTCAGCGCGGCGTCGAAGAGGGCCAGGCCCTCGTCGGACGGCAGCGGGGCCACCCCCGCGCGGGCCATGCGGGCGATGTCCGCGGCGGCCAGGTGCCCGGTCAGCCCACTGGCCTCCTCCCACAATCCCCAGGCGAGGGAGGTGGCGGGCAGGCCCTGGGCGCGCCGGTGGGCGGCCAGCCCGTCGAGGTAGGCGTTGGCCGCGGCGTAGTTGGCCTGCCCCGCGTAGCCGATGGTGGCGACGACGGACGAGAAGAGCACGAAGGCCACCGGAGCTCGGTCCCGCGTCAGCTCGTGCAGGTGCCGTGCGGCGTCCGCCTTGGCGCCCAGCGTGGCGGCCAGCCGCTCCGGGGTCAGGCTCTCGAAGGTGCCGTCGTCCAGGGCTCCCGCCGTGTGCACGACCGCCGTCAGGGGGTGGTCCGCGGGGACGGTGGCGAGCAGGGCGCCGAGTGCCTCCCGGTCCGAGACGTCACACGCGGCCACCGTGACCCGGGCCCCGAGCGCGGCGAGTTCGGCGGTGAGGGCGTCGGCGCCTTCGGCGGCGGGGCCGCTCCGGCTGGTGAGGAGCAGGTGGCGCACACCGTGCCCGGTGACCAGGTGCCGGGCGAGGAGGGCGCCCAGCGTTCCGGTCCCGCCGGTGATCAGTACCGTCCCCTCGGGGTCCAGGCCCGGATTCCGGTCCTCTACGCTCCCGGCCCGGACCAGACGCGGCACCAGCAGTTCGCCGCCACGCACCGCGAGCTGGGGCTCGCCGCAGGCCAGGGCGGCCGAGAGGACTTCGGCGGTGGTCCCGGCCGGGTCCGCGTCCAGCAGGACGATGCGGCCCGGCTGTTCGGACTGGGCCGTGCGGAGCAGGCCCCAGACCGCCGCCGCGGCGAGGTCGGTGACGTCCTCGCCGGACCGGGCCGCGACCGCGCCCCGGGTGGCGACCAGGAGCCGCGCGTCGGCCGAACCCGGGTCGCCCAGCCAGTCCTGGACCCGCCGCAGCACCTCTTCGAGCGTGGCGTCGAGGTCTCCGCCGACACAGTGCAGCACCGCATCGGTACCTGCCCCACCGGCGCCGTCGCCGTCCGCGCCGAGCACGACCGGCGCAGGACGGGCCGCCCCGTCGACGGGCGCGGCGGCCGCCGACGCGACCCAGTCCAGCCGGTACAGCGACCGACCGGGCACCGACGTACGCCCGGCGGCGGCCAGCTGCTCGACGGATACGGGCCGCAGCGCCAGCAGCCCCGCCTCCGCCACCCGGCCCCCCGTCGGGTCGAAGGCCGTCACCGACACCGAGTCCGGACCGACGGGCGCGAACGCCACCCGCAGCTCCCGCGCCCCCGTGGCGTGCAGCCGCACCCCGTCCCAGGCGAACGGCAGCAGCGGCCCCTCCCCGGGACCCTCCCGCAGCACGACGGCGTGCAGCGCCGCGTCGAGGAGCGCCGGATGCAGCCCGAACGCCTCGGCGTCCGCCCGCTGCGCCTCCGCGAGCCGCACCTCCGCGAACACCTCCTCGCCGCGCCGCCACAGGGCGGCGAGCCCCTGGAAGGCGGGGCCGTACTCGTAGCCCCGCGCGGCCAGCTGCTCGTAGCGCGAGCTCAGGTCGACGGGGTCGGCACCCGTCGGCGGCCACACCCCGAGGGATTCCGGCTCTCCGGCCGTCGGCTCGCCGGGCGAGAGGGACGCCGTCGCGTGGCGGGTCCACTCCCCGGCTTCCGAGCCGGGCGCGGTCGGCGCCGGCCGCGAGTGGACGCGCAGCGGCCGCGTCCCCGCCGCGTCCGGAGCCCCCACGGTCAGCTGGAGCTGGACGTCGGTGTGCTCGCGCAGCACCAGGGGCGCTTCGAGCGTGAGATCGTCGACGCGGTCACAGCCGGCCTCGGCCGCCGCACGCAGCGCCAGCTCCACGAACCCGGTGCCGGGCAGGAGCACGGTGCCCGCCACGGCGTGATCGGCCAGCCAGGGGTGGGCGCGCAGCGACAGCCGACCGGTGAGCAGCAGCCCGTCACCGTCGGCGAGGGAGACCAGGGCCCCGAGCAGCGGATGGTCCGCGGCGGCGAGCCCGGCGCCGGCCACGTCCGCTCCGGCGGGCGGCGCCTCGATCCAGTACCGGTCGCGCTGGAACGCGTACGTGGGCAGCTCCACCGGCCGGGCCGGACCCGCCGTGCCGGGCACCGCGGTCCAGTCCACGTCGGAGCCGCCCGTGAACACGGTGGCCAGCGAGGTCAGGAACGCCCGCCAGTTCCCCTTGTCGCGGCGCAGCGAGCCGACGACCAGGGCGGCGGCTTCGTGCCCGGCCGCGTGCGCGGACTCCGCCGCGTCTTCCAGGGTGGCCTGCACCCCCATCGTCAGGACGGGATGCGGGCTGCTCTCGATGAACGTCCGGTAGCCGTCGGCGGCCAGGGCGCGGATCGCCTTCTCGAACTGGACGGTGCCGCGGAGGTTGCGGTACCAGTAGTCGCCGTCCAGCACGGCCGTGTCCACGGGCTCGCCCAGCAACGTCGAGTAGAAGGCCACCTCCGACGAGCGGGGCGCCACATCGGCGAGCGCCGTCAGCACCGCCTCGCGGATCTCCTCCACGTGCGCGGAGTGCGAGGCGTAGTCCACCGCGATCGTCCTGGCCTCGACGCCCTCGGACCGGCAGGACTCCACCAGCTCCGCCAGCGCCCCCGGGTCACCGGACACCACCGTCGCGGACGGCCCGTTGGCCGCCGCGATCGACAGCCGGCCCTCCCAGGGCTCCAGCCGGGCCCGGGTCTCCTCCAGTGACAGGGGTACGGAGCCCATGCCGCCCTTGCCCGCGAGCGCCCGGATGGCCTGGCTGCGCAGCGCCACCACCTTCGCCGCGTCGTCGAGGGACAGCGCGCCCGCGACGTACGCCGCGGCGATCTCACCCTGCGAATGGCCCACCACGGCGGTGGGGACGACCCCCACGGAGCGCCACACCTCCGCCAGCGACACCATCACCGAGAACAGCGCGGGCTGCACCACGTCCACCCGCTCAAGCCCCGGGGCGCCGGGGGCGGCGCGCAGGACCTCGGTCAGGGACCAGTCCACGTACGGGGCCAGTGCGCGCTCGCACGCGGCGATGGAATCGGCGAACACGGAGTGGGAATCGAGGAGGTCCACCGCCATCCCCGCCCACTGCGAACCCTGGCCGGGGAAGACCAGGACCGTCCGGCCCCGGCCGTCCGAGGCCCCCTCGACCACCGTGGCCGGGGACTCCCCGCGGGCCAGCGCCTCCAGGGCGTCGAGGAGGGACTGCCGGTCCTCTCCGAGGACCACGGCACGGTGGTCGAGGAGCGCACGGCCGGTGACGAGGGCGCGGGCGACATCGGCCGGCTGGAGCTCGGGGCCCGCGAGGAGGTGCTCGTGCAGCCGGCCGGCCTGGGCGCGCAGCGCCGGTGCGTCCTTGGCCGACAGCACCCACGGGATCGGCGTGCCCTCGGCAGGCGTGGTCCCGGAGACCTCCTCGGTGGGGGGTGCCTGTTCGAGGATGAGGTGGGCGTTGGTGCCGCTGATGCCGAAGGAGGAGACGGCGGCGCGGCGGGGGCGCTCTTCGCCCGGCTGCCAGGGGGTGGCTTCGGTGAGGAGGGAGACGGCTCCGGCGTCCCAGTCGA
>NZ_JBFRER010000247.1:0-4018 GCF_052114405.1 Streptomyces sp. M-16
GGGCGGGGGCGGACGTCTCAGGGAGCCCGCCGGGCTCCACCGTGCCGACGGCCAGCCCCGGCCCGAGCTCTCCGGTGCGGCCCGCGGCGATGCCCTCGGCGGCGGCGGTCAGCCGGCCCGCGGCCTCGGCGGCGTCCCGCGCCACCACCGCCAGCCGCTCCGCGAAGGGCGTACGGCGCGCCAGGGTGTCCGCGACCCGGGCCGGCGGGAGCCGGTCTTCGGTGAGGACGTCCGCCAGGTCGCGGGCGTAACGGGCCAGCCCCGCCCGGTCACGGGCGCTGAGCACCAGGAGGTGCGGCTCCCCGTCCGGGGCGGGCACGACCGGCTCAGGGGCGGCGCACTCCTCCACCACCAGGTGGACGCCGGTGCCGCCGAAGCCGAAGGCGCTCACCCCGGCCCGGCGCGGCCGCGGCGACCGCGGCCACGGCGTCGCCTCCGTCGGGACGACCAGCCGCGCGGCGTCGAGGGCCGCCGGCTCGGCCGGTTCGAACTCCGGCTGCGGCGGTATCACCCCCCGGTGCACGGCCAGGACGGTCTTGATGAGCCCCGCCATCCCGGCGGCGTTGAGGGAGTGGCCCACCACCGCCTTCACCGCGCCGAGGAAGGCGGGCGCCGCGTCCGCACCGCGCAGTACGCGCAGCACGCCGACCTCGACCGGATCGCCGACCGTCGTCCCCGTGCCGTGCGCCTCCAGGTACCCGACCGAGTCCGGGGCCAGGTCCGCGTCGCGGTAGGCCCGGCGCAGGGCCCGGAGCTGACCGGCCGCCTGGGGGTGCATACCGCCCTGCACGGTCCCGTCGTTGGCCGTGCCCACCCCCCGGATCACCGCGTAGACGCGGTCGCCGGCGGCCAGCGCGTCGGCCAGGGGCCGCAGCACCAGGACCCCGGCGCCCTCGCCGAGGACGAAGCCGTCGGCCCGCGCCCCGAACGGCAGGCACCTGCCGCTGCGCGAGATGGCGCCTATCCGGCTCAGGCCCACCAGCAGGTCGGGGGTGAGGACCAGCTGGGCGCCGCCCGCCAGCGCGATGCGGGTGCGGCCCGCGCGCAGCGCGAACACGGCGTTCGCCACGGCCATCAGGCCACCGGAACACGCCGAGTCCAGCGCGTAGCTCTCCCCGTGCAGGTCGAAGACCGAACTGATGGTGTTCGGACCCATGTTGAGCAGGAGTCCGGCCACCGACGTGCCCTGCAGGTGGTCGACGCCCCGGACCGTCTCCAGCCACCGGGGATCGGCCGGCCGGGCCCCGAACTCGCCTCCGGCCACCTGGCGCATCCGGATCTGCAGGGTGCTGAGCTCGCGGTAGCCGCTCTCGGTGAGCGAGGTGATCACCGAGGTCTCCTCGCGGTCGAAGCCCTCGGTCTCCCACCCCGCGTCCTGGATCGCCTCGCGGGCGAGGTCGATCAACAGCCGGTGCTGGGGGTCCATCGACCGGGCCCGCCGCGGCGGGATGCCGTAGTGCGCCGCGTCGAAGTGGCCCACGTCCGGCAGTAGCGCCATGGTGTCCGTGTACGTCGTCGACGGGTCGCGGAAGTTCTCGCTGAAGAACGCGGAGGCGTGCCACCGGGACTCGGGGATGGCGGAGAACTGGGGCCGCGGGGCCGTCAGCAGACGCCAGTACGCATTCACGTTCGGCGCCCCCGGAAACCGGCAGGCCATGCCCACGATCGCGACGTCGTCGTGCCGCGCCGACGGGGATCCCACCGAGCCGTCCTTCTCCGACACGGGTGTCACCCGGCGGCGGTCAGTCGTTCGCGCCACCACTCGACCGTCGTCTTGACCTGCTCGTCGACGGGCGTGGCCCGCGCCGAGAAGGCGGCCTCCCAGGCGCCGGAGTCGACGACGAAGGGGCGGTCGAACTGGTAGCGGATCTCCTTGAGCTCACGCATCAGCGGGGAGAAGAGCGAGAGCGCGCCCAGGACGGCCGACGGCAGTCCGCGTACGGCGACCGGCCCCGTGCCCGACTCGTCGGCGAGCCGGGCGACCATCTCCCGTACGGACAGCGCCGGCCCGGTCGGGACGTGCCAGGCCCGGCCCCAGGCGCGTTCCTCGTCGGCGGCCTCGACCAGCGCGGCAGCCACGTCGGGGAGGTAGCTCCAGCTGTGCGGGGCGTCGGGGTCGCCGAGGGCGGAGACGGGCCTGCCGCGCAGCACCTGCGGTACGACCCGGCCGGCCAGGTGCCCGCCGTCGGTCACGCCGGGGCCGAAGAAGTCCGAGGCCCGCAGCTCCACGGCCTTCAGGCGGCCCTGCTCGTGCAGGGTCCGGGCCGTCTCCCAGGCGGCGGCCCGCACCCGCCCCTTGGGGCCGGTCGCCGCGAGCGGCAGCTCCTCGGTCAGGGGGCCGTCCACGGGACCGTAGCCGTAGAGGTTGCCGAGCATCACCAGCACGGCCCCGGTCTCCTCGGCCGCCGTGCAGAGGGACGAGGCCATCGCGGGCCATTCGCCCGCCCAACGGTGATAGGGAGGTGCGGCGCATCCGAAGACGGCGGCCGCGCCCCGCGCGGCCTCGGTCAGCCTGGTGCCGTCGGCCGCGTCCAGTGCGACGTGCTCGATGCCCGGTTCCGGAGCACGGCCCGATCTGGTGACGACCCGTACCGAGTGTCCCCGCCCGGCCAGCAGCCGGGCCGTGGCCGCACCGGCGGGCCCGAATCCCACGACGACATAGAAACTCACGTGCGAACCCTAGCGCGCGGAGCCCATGTCACTCCCGGCCCCTCGGGCCGGGGCCGTGCCACGATGGCGGATACCCCTTGCGATCAAGGGAGGGGTTCGGTGGGTTTTGAGGGTGAACGGATTGAATTCAGGAGGCGGTTGTGACCGAGCGTTCGTCCGAAATCCGGCAGTCCGGTGAGGGGGACCCGACGTCCGGGGGAGCGGAGGCCGCGCGGGCCGGGGAGGCGGAGCGGAGCGAGGGCCGCGGCCGTCGGCGGGGGGTGAGCGAGGAGCTGGCCGCGAACATGCGGCAGGGCTGGGCCGACACCGAACGCCACGACATCGAGCCCCTCCCGCAGGCCGCCCACACCGCCCGCCGGCGCGCGGCCCTCTCCGCACGCTTCCCGGGCGAGCGCCTGGTGATACCCGCCGGCAACCTGCTGGTCCGCGCCAACGACACGCACCACCCCTTCCGCGCCTGCTCGGACTACGTGTATCTGACCGGCGACCAGACCGGGGACGCCGTCCTGGTCCTGGAGCCCCGGGAGGACGGCGGCCACCGGTCCACCGCGTACCTGCTGCCCCGCTCCGACCGGGAGGACGGCGAGTTCTGGCTGTCCGCCCGCGGCGAGCTGTGGGACGGACGGCGGGCCGGCCTCACCGAGAACGAGCGGCTCCTCGGCCTGCCCTGCGCGGACGTCCGGAACCTGGCCGCCGCCCTCGCGAAGGCCACCGGCCCGGTCCGCGTCCTGCGCGGCCACGACGCCGGCATCGAGAAGGCCCTGCGGGACAAGGTGACGGCCGAGACCGACGAGGAGTTGCGGGTCTTCCTCTCCGAGATGCGCCGCGTCAAGGACGAGTTCGAGATCGGCGAGCTCCAGAAGGCCGTCGACTCCACCGTCCGCGGCTTCGAGGACGTCGTGAAGGTCCTCGACCAGGCCGAGGCCACCTCGGAGCGCTACATCGAGGGCACCTTCTTCCTGCGCGCCCGCGTCGAGGGCAACGACGTCGGCTACAGCACCATCGCCGCCGCCGGCCCGCACGCCACCACCCTCCACTGGATCCGCAACGACGGCGACGTCCGCTCGGGCGACCTGCTGCTGCTCGACGCCGGCGTGGAGACCCGCACCCTCTACACCGCCGACGTCACGCGCACGCTGCCCGTCAACGGCACGTACACCGACATCCAGCGCAAGATCTACGACGCGGTCCACGAGTCGCAGGAAGCCGGCATCGCCGCCGTGAAGCCGGGCGCGAAGTTCCGCGACTTCCACGACGCCTCCCAGCGCGTGCTCGCCGAGAAGCTCGTCGAGTGGGGCCTGGTCGAGGGCCCCGTCGAGCGCGTCCTGGAGCTGGGCCTGCAGCGCCG
>NZ_JBFRER010000248.1:0-7413 GCF_052114405.1 Streptomyces sp. M-16
GGGCCTCCCCGGCCGCCCGCGGACGGCGGGCCGGGGCGCCTTCGCCGGCCGCGCGCGGGGTGCGGGCGGGGCGGGCGGGGGCCGGCGGGAGCTGGCCCTTGAGGGGACCCCACTCGTTCGGGTCGGGCACCCCGGGCGGCAGCATCTGCCGTCGCTTGGGCGCGTCCGGGTCGTGGGCCTCGCCCGGCTCCTTCGCTCCGGGCCACGCCTTGGCGACGCGCGCCGCCAGGACGAAGTCCTTGCGCAGCGGGTGCCCCTCGAAGTTCTCGGGGAGCAGCAGCGGGACGAGGTGCGGGTGGTCGGTGAAGGTCACGCCGAACATCTCGTACGTCTCGCGCTCGTGCCATTCGGCCCCGGCGTACACGGCGACGGCGGACGGCAGGGACGGGGCCGCGTGCGGGACGGTGGTGCGCAGCAGCAGGCGGCGCACGCGGTGGTTCTCCAGGGAGACGACGTGCGCGCAGATCCGGAAGCCCGTGCCGGGCTCGTCGACCGCGCTCAGCCAGTCGAAGTAGGTGCAGCCCAACTTGTCGCGGGCGATCTCCAGGGCGGGGATCCAGGATCCGACCGGGATGTCCACCGTGAGGACGTCGTAGGAGAAGGAGCCCACGGCCTCGGCGCCGAAGACGGTGGAGGAGGCGTCGGGGAGGGAGTCGTAGAGGTTCACGCGCCGGCCTCCGGGGCGGAGACGGGGGCGGGCGGGGGCGTGACGAGGCCGCTGGTGAGCTGCGAGACCGAGGGGGCCGCCGCGTACCGCTCCGCGAGGGACTCCCGAGCGATCTTCTCCTGGAGCTTGAGGATGCCCTGGAGGAGCGCTTCGGGGCGGGGCGGGCAGCCGGGGACGTAGACGTCGACCGGGATGATCTGGTCGACGCCCTTGGTGACCGAGTACGAGTCCCAGTAGGGGCCGCCGCAGTTGGAGCAGGCGCCGAAGGAGATGACGTACTTCGGCTCGGGCATCTGCTCGTAGAGCCGCTTGACGGCCGGCGCCATCTTGTCCGTCACCGTGCCCGAGACGATCATCAGGTCGGCCTGGCGCGGGCCCGGCGCGAAGGGGATGACGCCGAGCCGGATGAAGTCGTGGCGGGCCATGGAGGCGGCGATGAACTCGATGGCGCAGCAGGCGAGCCCGAAGTTGAACACCCACAGGCTGTAGCGGCGGCCCCAGTTCAGGACCACCTTCATGGGCTCCGGGGCGAGGCGGGAGAGGACTCCCAGGCGCTTGGGCTCCGGGAGCAGCTCGGGCTGGACCGTCACGTCCACCTGCGGTGTCACGTCCATTCGAGGACGCCCTTCTTGTACGCGTAGAGCAGGCCGACGGCCAGGAAACCGAGGAAGACGAACATCTCCACCAGGGTCGTGGCGCCGTAACCGGCGGCGGCGAACACCGTCGCCCACGGGAAGAGGAAGATCGAGTCGACCGCGAAGATGACGTAGAGGAAGGCGTAGACGTAGTAGCGGACCTGGGTGTGTGCCCAGCCCTCGCCCACGGGGTCCACACCGCACTCGTAGGTCAGCAGCTTCTCGGGGGTCGGGACGACGGGCCGCAGCAGGCGGCCGGCGCCGAAGGCCACCGCCACGAAGAGCACGCCGAGGACCGCGAGCAGGCCGACGACCGAATAACTCCGGAAGTAGTCCGCGGCGGTCACGGTCACGGTCGATACCGTTGGGTCGGGCACGTCCGTTTCCTCGTTCCTCGGCCACTGTCGACGATCTGGTTGATCTGGTACGGACGGGAGTCTAGGGCCTGGGCTGCGCGGGGTGGGGTTATCCCCCGTTCACTGCCGCCGGGCCGCCCCATGGCATCGGCCGGACGGAATTGGCAGGCTGTCCGGCATGACCGCGAACGATCAAGCTCCGTCCCCTCCTCCCGTCCGCCCCGCCTTCGACGCGGTCACGTGGAAGGAGATCGCTCATCTGCTGGGCAATCTGCCGGTGGCGCTGATCGGTTTTGTTTACACGGTGTTCATGGTCGCCACGGCCGGTGGCCTGTCCGTGACCGCCGTCGGACTGCCCCTGCTCGTTTGTGGTCTCTACGGGGCTCGCCTGCTCGGGAAGTTCGAGCGGATGCGCGCGCGGGCCCTGCTGGGGGTGCGGGTGGCCGAGCCGACCCCGCTGCCGGGGCCGCGGCGCGCGGGCGGGTTCTTCGCCTGGCTGTGGGCGGGCGTGAAGGACCCGGTGGGCTGGCGGACCGTGCTGTACGAGCTGGTCCGGCTGCCGTGGGGGGTACTGACCTTCACGGTAACGCTGACGGGACTGTTCGTGCTGTGGCCGGTCCTGCCGTACCTGGTCCGCGGCATGGCCAATGTGGACCGGGCGCTGGTACGGGGCCTGCTGTCGCCCTCGGACGAGCTGGAGCGGCGCATCGCGGAGCTGGAGTCGGGCCGCGGGGTGGTCGTGGACACGGCGGCGGCTGACCTGCGGCGCATCGAGCGGGACCTGCACGACGGGGCCCAGGCGCGACTGGTCGCCCTCGCGATGGGGCTGGGTCTGGCGAAGGAGAAGCTGCTGGAGGACCCGGAGGGGGCGGCGGCGATGGTCGACGAGGCGCACGGGGAGGTGAAGCTCGCCCTCCAGGAGCTGCGGGACCTGGCGCGGGGGATTCACCCGGCCGTGCTGACCGACCGGGGCCTGGACGCGGCCCTGTCCTCGGTGGCCTCGCGCTGCCTGGTGCCGGTGAAGGTGTCGGTGGACCTGCCGGCCCGGCCGGCGGAGGCGATCGAGGGGATCGCGTACTTCACCGTCTCCGAACTGCTGCAGAACGTCAGCAAGCACGCGGGGGCGCGGAGCGCGAGCGTCGAGGTGTGGCGGGCGGGGCCTCGGCTGTTGATCCGGGTCTCGGACGACGGGCGGGGCGGGGCGCGGATGGCCGGCGGGACGGGAACGGGGATGGCCGGTCTCGCGGAGCGGCTGCGGGCGGTGGACGGGGTGTTCGCGGTGGATTCCCCCGAAGGGGAGGGCACGGTGGTGTCGGCGGAGCTGCCGTGGCGGGAACGGGCGTAGGCGGTACGGGGCGGGGGCGGATCCGGGGCCCGCGCCGGGGGCGGGGCTGGGGCGAACCCGTCCCGGCGGGCGCCCGGCCAGGAGCCGGTACCCGAATCGGAGCCGGGGCCCGAATCGGAGCCGGGGCCCGGATCGGAGCCGGGGCCCGGATCCGGGATCAGGCTCGGAGCCGGGATCGGGATCCGGGGAGCGGATCGGGATCCGGGGAGCGGATCGGGATCCGGGAGCGACCGGGGAGCGGGGATCTAGCGGGGCTTTCGGCCGGGGCGGGCCGGGCCCCGCCCGTGTGTCCGGGGTTCGGGGGCGATCGTCCGGGTCTCCGAGGGCCCCGGATCGCGGGTCCCGGGGGCGGTCGTCCCGGCGGCCGGGGTCTGGGGTCCTGTGGGCGGGGTCAGGGGTGCGGGGGTCCGGAAGTGGGGGGCGGGACGGGACGGTGTGGGATGGGCCGCCGTCAGCGGGCCGGAGTAGGGCAGGCCGCAGCGGGGCGGGCCGCAGCGGAGCGGGCCACAGCGGAGCGGGCCGGAACGGGGTGGGTCGCAGCGGAGCGAGCCCCAGCGGAGCGAGCCGCAGCGGAGCGRGCCGCGCAAGGCAGGCCCCAGCGGAGCGGGCCGCGCAAGGCAGGCCCCAGCGGAGCGGGCCGCGCAAGGCAGGCCCCAGCGGAGCGGGCCGCGCAAGGCAGGCCCCAGCGGAGCGCGCAACGGGGTGGGCCAGGGCAAGGCAGGCCGCCACCGGGCAGACCGCCACCGGGCAGACCGCAGGGGGGGCCGGGCCGCAGCCGAGCGGGCCGAGCAAGGCAGGCCCCAGCGGGCCGGGCCGCAGCGGGCCGGACCGGAGCAAGGCAGACCGCAGGGGGCCGGGCCGCCGCGGAGCGGGCCGCAGCCGAGCGGGCCGAGCAAGGCAGGCCCCAGCGGGCCGGGCCGCAGCGGGCCGGACCGGAGCAAGGCAGACCGCCACCGGGCAGACCGCAGGGGGCCGGGCCGCCGCGGAGCGGCCGAGCAAGGCAGGCCCCAGCGGGCCGGGCCGCAGCGGGCCGGACCGGAGCAAGGCAGGTCGTCGCCGGGCAGGCCGCAGTGGGCCGGGGCGCAGTGGGGTGGGCCAGGGCGTGGCAGGCCGCCACCGGGCAGGTCGCGGTGGGGTGGGGTTAACCCCCGGGAGCAGAGGCCGACCCGCCGCATGGTCCGGAATAGGGCCGGGCGGCAGGCTGGGAGCCGTCAAGGACACGAGGAAGGGCGGGGCGGGATCATGGGCAACGGCATGGGCGGCAGCGACGGCCCGGGCGGCAGCGGGCTCGCCGCCGTGCTGCGGGCACCGGTGGCCGCGCGGACCTGGCGGGAGTTCGGGTACCTGCTGATCGGGCTGCCGCTGAGCGCCCTGTACTTCTGCGTCGCCGTGACGGGCGTGGCCGTCGGCGCCGGACTGCTCGTCACCTTCCTCGGGGTACCGGTCCTGGCCGGTGTCCTCGCGGTGTGCCGGGGCTTCGGGCGGATCGAGCGCGGCCGCGTACGGTCGCTGCTGCGGATGCCCGTCGCCGAACCGGCACCGGTCCGGGCCGGCAAGAGCGGGGCCCTGGCGAGCATGGGGGCGCTGCTCAAGAGCGGGAGCGCCTGGCGTCACGTGCTGTACTCGGTGGTGCACTTCCCGTGGGCGGTGTTCGCCTTCTGCCTCGCGCTGACGCTGTGGGCCTACGGGTGGAGCACCCTGCTGTACCCGCTGTGGTTCTGGGTGTTCCCCGCCTTCACCGACCAGCCCGGCCTGGAGCTCTTCCAGAACGGCGACTACCGCTTCTACCTCGACTCGCCCGTCGCCGTCGCGGCCACCTGTCTGGCCGGGCTCCTGGTCACCCTCGCCACGCCCTGGGTCATCCGCGCCCTGACCGGTGTCGAGCGGATCCTGGTCGGCGGGCTGCTGGGTCGCTCCCGCCTCGACGACCGGGTCCGGGAGCTGGAGTCCGACCGCGGGGTGGTCGTGGACACGGCGGCGGCTGACCTGCGGCGCATCGAGCGGGACCTGCACGACGGGGCCCAGGCGCGACTGGTCGCCCTCGCGATGGACCTGGGTCTGGCGAAGGAGAAGCTGACGGAGGACCCGGCGGGGGCCGCTCGGATGGTGGACGCGGCCCACGGGGAGGTCAAGGTCGCCCTCCAGGAGCTGCGGGACCTGGCGCGCGGGATTCACCCGGCCGTGCTCACCGACCGGGGCCTGGACGCGGCCCTGTCCTCGGTCGCCTCGCGCTGCGCGGTGCCGGTGAAGGTGTCGGTGGACCTGCCGGCCCGGCCGGCGGCGGCGATCGAGGGGATCGCGTACTTCACGGTCTCCGAACTGCTGCAGAACGTCAGCAAGCACGCGGGGGCGCGGGGCGCGAGCGTCGACGTGTGGAAGTCCGGGGGGCGGCTGCTGGTCCAGGTCGCGGACGACGGGCGGGGCGGGGCGGATCCGCGGGGCGGGACGGGGCTGGCGGGGCTCTCCGAGCGGCTGGACGCCGTGGACGGGGTGCTGGTCGTGGACTCCGAGGCGGGGCGGGGGACCACGGTGACGGCGGAGCTCCCCTGGCGGGCCTGACCTTGCCCTGGCCGGGCCTTTACGGGGCTTCCCCGGGGTTTCCCCGGGGTTTCCCCGGGGCTTCCCCCGCGCCCCGGCGCCCCCGCGCCCCGGCCGAGCCGCGGTGCCGGGTGCGGTGCCGCGGTGCCGCGGTGCCGCGGTGCAGTGCACGGTGCCGCTGCGCGGGGCTGCTCCCCGCCCCGCCCTTCGCCCGTTCCCCCCTCAGGCGCCGGGGAGGCTGCCGGCTCGGTGCGGGCCGTCTCCCGGGGGCTCCGCCCCCGGACCCCCACGCCTCAAACGCCGGCGAGGCTGGATTTCGCCAGCCCCGGCCCGGCGCCCGCCCGCCGCAAACGCCGACGAGGCCGCACTGTGCCAGGCACGGCCCGGCGCCCGCGCCACAACGCCGGCGAGGCTGGATTTCGGCCGGCACGGCCCGGCGCCCGCGCCTCAACCGCCCGCGAGGCTGGATTTCGGCGGGGTCGGCCCGACATCCGTCCACCTCACACGCCCGCGAGGCTGGATTTCAGCGGCCCCGGCCCGGCCTCCGCGCCCCACACGCCGCTGAGGCTGGAATTGGCCGGTGCGGCTTGATTGGACCGGATTTCGGTCGTCCCGCGCGTACTTGTTGACCAAGACCACCCTTTACCGGGCCTTTGGGCTGGGATGCTTGGCTCGGCCAGGGAAACCCGGCTGCCGGGAATGGGTTTGGTTTCGGATGACGAGTGGACGCGGGAGCTGCTGAACGTGGACGACAGGGTGCGGGTGGTCATCGCCGAGGATTCAGTGCTGCTCCGTGAGGGCCTGACCCGGCTGCTGACCGACCGGGGGCATGACGTCGTGGCCGGCGTCGGGGACGCGGAAGCCCTGATCAAGACGGTGGCGGACCTCGCGGCCGAGAACGCGCTGCCGGACRTGGTGGTGGCCGACGTCCGGATGCCTCCGACGCACACCGACGAGGGCGTACGGGCCGCCGTACGTCTGCGCCGGGAGCATCCCGGGATCGGGGTGCTCGTGCTGTCCCAGTACGTGGAGGAGCAGTACGCCACCGAACTGTTGGCCGGTTCCAGCACCGGAGTGGGGTATCTGCTCAAGGATCGCGTGGCGGACGTTCGAGAGTTCCTCGACGCCGTCGTCCGGGTGGCCCGGGGCGGTACGGCCCTGGATCCCGAGGTCGTGGCCCAGTTGCTCGGCCGGAGCCGCAAGCAGGACGTCCTGGCCGGTCTGACCCCGCGCGAGCGCGAGGTGCTGGGCCTGATGGCGGAAGGGCGCACGAATTCCGCCGTGGCCAAGCAGCTCGTGGTCAGCGACGGAGCGGTCGAGAAGCACGTCAGCAATATCTTCATGAAGCTCGGGCTGTCCCCGAGTGACGGGGATCACCGGCGCGTACTGGCGGTCCTCACCTATCTGCGGTCCTGATCGACTGACACTCTGTCAGGTAGAGCACACACCGGCACAGGTCGGGGGATTCGGAATATTCGCGTAGAGCACCACGTCTGTCGGACAGACCGGCCCGGAAGGGCCGGTCCAGAATGCGGGCGCCCAGGGGGCCGGAAATCCTCACGGACGTAGGGTTGGCCTTGGGAACGAACGCCCGCGCCTCGAAGGAGGTCCAGTTCAGTGACCAGCCAGGTCAGTAGCCCGGCCGAGCAGGCCGACGGGGCCGGTGGGTCCATCGGCGAGCAGCGCAGCGAGCATGCGGCGCCCGATGGCACCGGCAAGGAAATCCGCCGCGTGGACCGTGTGATCATCCGTTTCGCGGGTGATTCGGGTGACGGTATGCAGCTGACGGGTGACCGTTTCACGTCGGAGACGGCGTCGTTCGGGAACGATCTTTCGACGCTGCCGAATTTTCCGGCGGAGATCCGGGCGCCT
>NZ_JBFRER010000249.1:0-3892 GCF_052114405.1 Streptomyces sp. M-16
CCCGGCGGCTCCGGCCGCTCCAGCCGCCGGACCGGCCCCCGGCGTCGCGGAGGCCGCCGCCCCGCCCGCCTCGCCCGGCTCGGTCGCCTCCGTGAGCGAGGCCGGCGCCGCCTCCGGGATCCACCGCACCTCGCCCGTCCCGAGGGCCACCGTCGCCCGTACCCGCATGGGCCCGTCCCCGCGCCGCGACAGGACGGCCAGCGAGCCCACCCGCGCCGGGGCACCCCCGCCGAGCCGGGCCGCCCACTCCCGCTCGGCCCGCCGCGGATCCCCGCTCCGGCCCAGCGTCAGGTGAGGGGTCCAGCCGCCCGCGCGGCCCGCGCAGTCCGGGAACCGGTCCACCAGGGCCCGGCGCAGCTCCTGCCAGGGGGCGTCACCGCCCGTGCCCGCCGCCGGGTCCAGCCACAGCGTGGCCTCCTCCCGGTGCCCGAAGGAGTGCACCCCCTCCAGCCGGGCCGTGAACGGCCGCGTGCCGGCCGCGACACCGGCCAGCAGCGGCAGGGCCTCCTCGAAGGAGGACTCCGGCACGAAGCCGAACAGCAGGTTCACGTGCGCGGGCCAGCGGTCGGCCCCCGGGTCGTGGGCCCGGCGCAGCTCCTCGACCGCCGGCTCGTGCGGCGGCAGCCACGCCACCGCCGTCCGCGCCGTCACCGGTACGCCGCTCAGCGCGGCTCCCGCGTCCGGGGCCCCGTACTCCACCGTGGCCTCCACCCCGAAGTGGTCGGAGGTGAACAGCCCCTCCGGCCCCGGCACATCGCCCCGCAGCGCGGCCGCCCGCACCCGGAGGCACCCGGACGGCCGCAGCAGGATCCGGTCCAGCCGGCCCGCCCGGCCCGACAGCGATGCCAGGGCGGCCAGCGGGTTCACCCCCGGGTCGAAGGTCGGGGTGTCGTCCGCCGGGCCGTGCACCTCGGTCCAGGCGTCCCGCAGCCCCAGTGCGGCGGCGGGCCCCTGGTCCCCCGAACGGCCGTCGTTGAAGTCGCCGAGCAGCGCGAAGCCGAAGCCGCCGTCGACGACGGCCGGCCCCTCGGCGAGCCGTGCCAGTTCGTCCTCCCGCCGCCCGGCCCCGTTCTCGGAGTGATCGCTGCTCAGGTGCGTCGCCGCGACCACCAGCGGGCCGCCCTCCGTGTCCACGGTGACGGCGGTGACCGCCTTGTGCCGGCCCAGTCGGTGCAGGCCCGCCTCCCGCACCGGCAGCCGGCTCAGCAGCAGCAGCCCGTTGTCGGCCACGTCCGTACCGTCCGGATCGGTGCCCAGCCAGTACCCCTCCCGCACCCACGGTTCGGCCAACAACATGGCGAGCAGCGCCGGTTCGACCTCCTGGAGCGCGATGACGTCGGCGTCGGCGGCCGCCAGAGCGGCCAGCAGCCGCGGCCTGCGCAGCGCGGTGGCGATGCGCGGGGCGTCGTACCGGTCCCACAGGACGTTCCAGGTCAGCAGCCGCACCCGCGCCGGGGGACGCACGGCGGGTCCGGCTGCCGCCGGCCGCCAGCCACCGCCGTCCGCCGGGTCCCACGCGTGCGGGGTCCGGGCGGCGAAGAACGGGGTCGTCAGCACGCGGACGGCGCCCACCCGCCCGGCCCGCGTCTCGTCGATCCGGTCCACCCCGGTGGCCCGGTCCCACACCAGTTCGTCGTCGGCCTCGACGAACAGCACCCGGTGCCAGGGGATGTCCCCACCCGGCACGAAGGAGGGCAGCGGCACCCGCTTGGGGGCCGCGCCGCGCTGGAGGAGGCCGAGGGTGAACCGCGCCGGGTCGAAGCGGGGGTCCCAGCGGACCTGGTGGTACAGCTGCTCACTGGTGCGCATCAGACGCCCTCCCCTTCGCCTTCGCCGCGCGCCGGTCCCGGCCCGCCCACGGTGTCCTCGACCGTGCCGCCCGCGCCCACGTACCAGGTGCGGTGCGCCTCCCCGGGGTACGGAGGGGCGAACCGGCGCAGCTGCGCCGCCAGCACCGCTTCGGGTACGGGGTGGGGGCGCACGGAGTTGCGCCGCACCAGCTCGGGCTCCCCGACCAGCACCACGACCTGGGTGACCAGTGCGTTGCGGCGCCGTGCGACCGCCCCGGCGAGGCTTCGCTGCCGTTCCGTCAGGGAGGTGGCGTCCCACACCACGGTGCCACCCGCGGCCAGCGCCCGGTCCAGCCGCTCCAGGCCCTCGCGCAGCACCTCCGGGTTGGCCCGCTGGTCGGCGCGCGCACCGCGGGCGGAGCGCAAGTCGTCCAGGCTGACGTACGCGTCGGCTCCCGTCAGGCTCCGGGCGAACGTGCTCTTCCCGCTGCCCGAGGGGCCGCACAGCTGCACGAGCCGGGGGAAGGACCCGGCGTCGCGCCAGCGCCAGGTCGCCGCCACCGCCTCCTCGGGGGTCGACAGCGCGCCCCGCCCGTAGGCCTCGCGGGCCTCGGCCCAGCAGCGGTCGGCGGCGTCCCCGTCCAGGCCGGCGAGGGCCTGCCGCAGTGCCGTCCGCAGGCCGCGCAGCGGGTCCGGGGCGAGCAGCCCCGCATCCTCCGCACACAGCGCGGACCACTCCACGCACTCCCGCGCTTCGGGGTCGTCCTCGCCGCCCGGCAACGCCGCCGCCAGCGCGTGCAGCACCCCGAGGTCGGCCGCCGCCGCCATCCGGACCAGCCCGGCCCGCCGTTCCTCGTCCGGGAACGGTCGCCGCAGGGCCGGGTACAGCCCGACCAGGTCCGCCACCCGCCGGGCGGCCGCCATCCCGAGCGGCCCGGCCGCGAGCCGCGCGCCGAGGGCGGCCCGTGGTTCGCGGTGCAGCGCGGCGGCCAGGACCCCGGCCAGCCGGGCGTCCCCGGTGCGGCCGGCGCCGTCGAGCCGGGCGGTGACCTCGGCGACGCAGCGCCCGGCAACGGCCTCGGCCCCGTTGTCCTCCGTGGCCGGGTCGGGGCMGGATCCGACTGCGGCCAGCAGCCCGGCCACGTCCGGCTCGGAGCCCGAACGGACCGCCCACAGCGGGGCGTTCGCGCCGAGCCCGTTCGGGACGACGGGTGCGTACATCCAGTGGGTGTCGGTCTGCACGTGGCCGCCGCGGACCCACTTGGCCACGTAGCGGCCGAAGTCCTCGCGCCGGAAGCCCGCCGTGGTGCGGACGACGTAGCCCTCCTGGCGGGTGGTGTCGATCCGCAGCCGGCGCAGCGCGCGCTCGTCGTAGACGCCCCGCCAGAGCACGCGCGGCGCGGGGACACCGAGCCGCCGCAGGAAGCGCACGGTCCGGTCCCAGCCGAGGCAGTGGTCGCCGTCCCACACGGAGAACCCGTAGAACCAGCTGTCGAGTTCCTCGTAGGCGAGCGAATGGCGGGCGTAGAGGTTCTCCCCGCACACCCGTCGGCCCTCCGGTATGCCGGAACCGATCCGGCCCTGGAGGCCCTTGACCCAGGCGCGGGACGGGTGGTGCCCCGAATCGAGGGAGCGGGCGTGCAGGCCGTCCCGGTAGAGAGTGGTGTTCTCCCCGTCGAGCTTCTCGGTGACGACCACCTCGCGGCCGGCCAGCGCAGACGGCCCGCTCGCGCGCACGTCGTCCGGCGTGGCGCCCGGGGACCACGGCAGGTGCGCCGTACGGGGGTAGTGCGTGCGCATGATCGGGCTCCTGGCGGGTGACGGGACGTCCGGTCACTCTAGGTATCCGGAGCAGGAGCATCCACTCAATTTGCCGCGGCTACCGGGCCCTGGCCCCGACCGGTGGACCGGGCGGCGCCTGACGCGCCGTCGGTGACGCCCCCGGCGTCAGTGGCACAGGGCGACGATGGACGGGTCGACCCTCCCGCGGGCCGCCGCGCACAGGGGTGCCATGTCGAACGTGCGCCCCGGCGCCGGCCGGGGCGCGGCCGGTGCGGGCCGTCGCGCGGCCGGCCTGGGCCGACGGGCGCGCGGCTCGGGGG
>NZ_JBFRER010000250.1:0-3828 GCF_052114405.1 Streptomyces sp. M-16
GGCCCACCGCGCCCACGCCCGGCGCCGCGGGGCCCGGTGCCGGGCCGCCCCGGCCTCCGCTTCCGCCCCGGCCTCCGCTTCCGCCCCGGTCTGCGGGGCCGCCCCGGCCTCCGTTTCCGCCCCGGCGGGGAGCTCCCGGATCCGGCGCAACACGGCCTCGCGGAGCGCGGGCGGCGGCTCCACCGCGGCCGCCGTGCCCAGCAGTGCGGCCGTCGCCGCGAACTCCCGTACCTCGCGGGCGCAGTCCGGGCAGCTCTCCAGATGCGCCTCGAAGGCGGCGCGCTCCGGCTCCGGCAGCGCGTCCAGCGCGTAGGCCGCCGTCGCCCCGTGCGGGTTCTCCGTGCTCATCAGCCGCTCACCCCGAGACAGTCGCGCAGGCGCAGGAGACCGTCCCGCAGCCGCGTCTTCACGGTACCCAGCGGTACCGACAGGGTCTCGGACAGCTCGCGGCAGGTCCGCCCCCCGTAGTAGGCCAGGACCACCGACTGCCGCTGGAGGGCGGTCAGCCCCTCCAGACAGCGCCGCACCCGCGCGCGTTCCTCGTGCTCCAGCGCGGCCTCGGTCACCTCGTCGAACTCCGGCAGCGCCGCCTCCAGCCGCGCCGCCCGCCGCTCCCGGTCGGCCGAGGCCTGCGCGGAACGCACGCGGTCCACCGCCCGCCGGTGCGCCATCGTCAGCACCCAGGTCCGTACGACGCCGCGCTCGCGGCGGTAGCGCCCGGCGGTGCGCCACACCTCCACGAACACCTCCTGGGTCACTTCCTCCGCCTGGGCCCGGTCGCGCAGCACGGCGCTCGTCACGCCGAGCACGGCCGGGCTCACCGCCTCGTACACCGAGACGAAGGCCGCCTCGTCGCCCCCGGCGACCCGGCCGAGGGCGACGGCCAGATCCTCCTCGGTCCGGGCCCGCGTCATGTCGTTCACGCACCGATCCTCCGTGAGGGGCGGGGCCATGGCGACCCCCGCACGCCGCGTGGACGATTCGGAGCCGCCGGGCCACCGGCTCGGTCCCGTACGGGGGCGCGTCCGGCGGGGCGCTCAGGCACGGGGCCGGCCGGCCCGTTCCGCGGCCCGGCGGGCCATCTCCGCCAGGCGGTCCCCGGCGTCCGACCCGGTCGGCCGGGTGGTCAGTTCGCCGCGTTTGCGCAGCTCCACCACGCCGTCGGTGAGCCGGTCCGGGTCGGTGGGGGCGGCGGGCCCGGGTAACCGGGCGTCCGGGGGGCCGTCGGTCCCGCGCACCAGGAAGGTCAGCAGCTCCAGGGCCGAGGCCACCGGCGCCGCCGCCCGACCGGACGGGGCCGTCGCCGTACCGGACGGGGCCGTCGCCGTGCCGGACGCGCCCGCCTGGCCCGGTGCCTCGCCGCGGCCCGCGGCGTCCGCGCTGCCCGCGTCGTCCGCCGTACCCGGGGCGGTGGCCGGGGGCCCGGGGGGCCGCTCCCGCTCGGTCTCGGGCATCTCGCTGCACTCCTGTCGGCCTCTGGCCCGTGGGCGTCGGAAAGGGGCGGCCGCCGCAGCACCGCGGCGGCCGCCCCTCGGCACGTCCGGGCCAGTCAACCCAGCGCCTCCGCGGGGAGGGAGTCCTTGGATCCGATCTCCCCCGTCCGGGTAGGACGAATCCCCCGGAAGGGTGAAGGGTGCGGCGTGTCGCGAGCCCATCCGGATCCTGTGCGGTAGGTCCCGCGCGGTAGGTCAGCCCGCGGTCGCCGCCGGGAGGGTGGCGGCGACCGCGGCGGCCAGGGCGTACGGATCGCCGCGGGGCGTGGCCGGCGCACGGGCGGTGCGGCGCGCCCACTCCTCCTCGTAGGAGTGCCAGTCGATCTCCCGGGGTTCGCTTCGCCGGGCCAGCGCCTTCTCCAGCGTGCCGAAGTACAGCTTCCACCGCCCGGCGTAGAACTCCCCGACCAGACCGCTCCATTCGCGGTTCGCGTAGTCGTGCAGGAAGCTCCCCTCGCTGGTGCCGCGGCGCCCCCACACGGTCAGGATCGAGCGCGCGTCGTACTCGTAGCGGTCCTTCTCCGCCTCCGTCGTGCCCCAGGAGCGGGCCGCGTCCAGCCAGCGGCCCAGCAGGAAGTTCGGGTCGGATCCGGTGAGCTCGTCCAACTGCGCCTCCCTCCATGCCCACTGGGCGGCGAGCGTGCGCAGCAGCGCGGCGTTCCCCGCCCCGTAGGCCGCCCTGATCCGTGGCAGCAGGACCCGTGAGTGGTCGGCCAGGGCCTGCCGGGCGGTGTCCACCAGGTCGAACCGGTACGCGCTGGAGGAGCGCAGCCGCGGGGCCACCCGCAGCAGGTGGTCCAGGGCGCGGCGCACCGAACCCGCCGGGTAGCGCATGGACCTCGGGCTCCAGTGCCCGGCGCCGGCCGCCGTCAGCCCCGGCCGCGCGGTGAACAGGCTGTCCTGGGACTCCGACCACAGCCCCGAGGAGGTGCTGTACGGGCCCCGGCGCAGCTCCTCCCAGGCCGCGGCGGCCTCCGGATCGGGCGCTCCGTAGCGGCGTGCGGCGAAGGCGCCGAACCAGGCCCGCTGGTCGATCGGCCCCGGCTCCCAGGCGAGGTCGGTGAACAGGCCGAAGGCCGCCGGATCGGTCCCGGCCGCCTCCGGCAGGTACGCGGTCCCCGCCAGCGCGCTGTTCCCCTTGGCGCGCCAGGCCGCGAACCGGTCGATCCACACCGAGGTGTTGGCGCCCACCGTCGTGTGCCCGCCGAAGTTGTGGATGGTGCCCATCGCGTACGGCGCACCGCCCCAACGGGCCTCCCGGTCCAGGCGGTTGTACCGGTCGGACAGCCCGTCCAGGATCAGCAGCTTCGAGGTGTCCACTCCGGCGAGCAGCTCCGGCGCGGGGTCGTCCTGCCAGCCCAGCACCGCCCACAGGGCCCCCGGGTGCGCGGCGTGCAGGGCGCCCTGGACGGCCCGCGCGGCGGCCTTCACGTCCACCCGGCCCGTCCGCCCGCCCTCGTGCAGCGGGCTCATCCGGTACATCGTGCTGTCCCCGAAGACGGCCCGCTGCTCCGCGTAGTACGCGGCCGCGAGCCGCCCCGACACCGGTGAGGCGGGGTCCAGCCAGTCGGGCCGGGCGAACCCCGCCCAGTCGCCCTGGGCCACGGTGACCGCCCCCGGGTTGCGGGCGGCGAACTCCGGCGGCACCGTGCCGAACCAGCCGGGCAGCACCGGGGTCATGCCGAGTCCGCGCAGGTGCTGGGCGATGCGCCCGCCCAGAGCGGCCCGCTCCCGCATCAGCCGTTCGGTGACCGGTCCGCCGAAGCCGCTCAGGTTCTGCAGCAGCCACCAGCTCTGGTGCGCGGGGCCGGGGATCCACTCAAGCAGCTCCCGCGCCGGGTAGCCGAAGCCCTGGAGCGCCTTGTAGTACGGGTACTCGGCGCCGACCTGCACGAACACCTCGTTGACCCCGTGCAGGGCGAGCACGTCGATCTGCCGCCGGCGCTCCTCGAAGGAGCGGTACGCGCCCGCGTACCCGTCGTCGGTGTCGTTGAGCGCGTACCGGTGGGGGACGAGCGCGCGGCGGGTGACCGGCTCGGGTACCGCGGGCAGGGTCGCCGGGAGCATCCCGAGGCTGTCGCCCGGCAGGCCGATGTCCACCCCGGCGACGTGCCGCAGGTACCAGCCGACGCCGGTGAGCAGCGTCGCGCCGGTGGAGCCGCGCACGGTGACGGCGCCCGCGCGGCCGGAGACGGTGAAGGTGTCGGCGCCGGCCGCCGGGTCGGGCACGAGCGTGAACTGCCCCGCGTGGCGCGGCAGGAGCCGTGCCAGGGCGGCCCGCGCGGGCGCGGCGTCGAAGGCGCGGGGAGGCGCGCCGGGGCCTGCCGCCGAGGAC
>NZ_JBFRER010000251.1:0-3784 GCF_052114405.1 Streptomyces sp. M-16
TCGACAGAGTGCCGGGCGCACCGGTTCGTGTTCGTGCTTCGACAACGCCGCCGCGGAGAGCTTCTTCGCCGTCCTGAAGGCAGAGATCGGTACGACCGTCTGGGAAACCCGGGCGCAGGCTCGGCAGGACGTTTTCCGGTGGATCGCGGAACATTACAACCGGGAGCGGCTCCACTCGACCATCGGCTACATCACGCCGTACCAGGCAAGGGTCCGCTGCCATCGACGGCTGGACCTCGCGGCATAAAACAGAAGTGTCGGGACCTGAGGGGTCACTTCAGGCCGTCTGGATGACGAATTCCTCGTCGTCAATGCTGAGCAGGCGGGGACGGCCTCCCGCCCACTGAGGGTCCAGGCAGGCCAGGCCGATCTCGTTGAACCGGTGGATCACATCGCGGACCGTGTCCTCGTCCGCCTGGACCAGCTGGGCGATCACCGGCACCCGGTTCCCGCCGGCCGACGCCAGCAGCATCATTGCGCGGCGGTAGCGCACCGAACTGGTACTGCCCCGGCGCACGATCTGCTGCAGTCGTTGTCCTTCCTGGTCGGTCAGTCTGCGTACTCGTACTGGTTCCGCCATTGCTTCTCCCGCTGCCAGCCATGCCCGAGCCCGAATACGCGACTCGCTTAGCATCTCCTGTCATGAGCGATTCAGAGGATCTTCTTGCCTGGCTGCAGGACTGGTACGCGCAGCAGTGCGACGGCGACTGGGAGCACGAGTGGGGTGTGAAGATCGCCACGCTAGACAACCCCGGCTGGACCGTCGAAATCGATCTGGAGGAGACGGACCTGGAAGGCCGCGAGTACCCCCGTCAGGACGTCAATCGCAGCACGCAGGACTGGGTCTGGGCCTGGACCGCTGAGAAGACATTCCACGCCGCGTGCGGCCCCGGAAACCTCAGCGAGGCTCTTGCGCTTTTCCGTACCTGGGCCACCACAACCACTCCCTGAGCCAGTGCAGAGCCGGAGGCAGGGAACCGGTGAACCTATGCGGTCAGAGCACTAGACCTAAGGGGAAGCGCGGGGGTGGGCCTGGGGAGTTGCGATGAGCAACTCTGAGGCCATGTGAGGACGAGGTGGGCAGATCAAATGTCTCCATCAGGGGTGGGGCCACTTCAACCCGTTCCTCCGGGACACCACCTGAACCATTCACCCACACGGCCCAAAAGTGGGGCCACTGCAGACCGTTCCGGTGGGGCCAAAACAACCCGTTGAAAACACTCAGAGCTGAGGTCCATTGCTCGGTCATGGACGGATGGTACGCAGCAGCCTCGCAAGCCACCGAGGGCTTTGTGTAGACCCTCCGGTGCTGAGCACCGGCCTGCGGCGGGCCTCGCCGCGCACAGTCTCACCTATCACTGGGTCCACCGGCTCGGCCCGCTCACGCTGGACCCGGCTCACGCCCAGGCCCCGTCGTGCTCCTCGCCGCCCGCCTCGAACTCTCCCGCCAGCCGCCTGGACGAACTCCACTGGGGCGCCGGGCTGGCCGAGACGGCCGCGGCCTCAATCGCGTTGGCCCTTGCCACCTACGGGCCGGGGACGTACGCACGGGTCCTCGCCTCCGGACAGGTCACCGCTGGCCTCTCCCCGAGCGCAGCCCGGCAGGTGACCGAAGCGCTCAACACCCACCCGGCGCAATCTGCCCCGTCATGGCGGCCCCGGCGCCGCGGGCTCGGGCACGGCTGGAAGGGCATAGCCACAGGGCGCTGAGCGGCAGGAGGGCTCAGTTGTCCGGGGTCAGCTCTCGGTTGGTGCCGGAGCGGCCGATGTCCAGGTCGAGGAGCGTGGTCAGCGCTGTGCCGCTGTTCCAGAAGCCGAGCAAGTCGACGTCTTTAGCGACCATGGATCCGTTCGCCTCGCCCTTGACCAGCTGCGATGCATTGCGAAAGCGTCCGCGACGAGGCACATCTGCCCGGCGCCACCTGGAATCAGTGAGTCCCGGTGTGGCCGCCGCGCAGCGCTAGCCTCGCCGTTTCGGTTGGGGTGATGAGACGTCGCTGATCGTCTGCTGCCAGGTGGGCGAGGTGACTTCGTTGCTTGAGCATGGCGGAGTCCCGGCGCGGGGGTCGGGTTCTCCAAGGTCTTTCGGGTCGTGGGCGGTCAGGGGTTTGCTGGTCAGCTGGCGGGACGGGGCAGTGCGGCGAGGCGGTGGAAGGCCGTGGCCAGTTCGTGTCTCCAGGGCCAGGTCTGCGATATCCGCAAGCGCAGTCGCCGACCGCCCCGGGTGAGGCGGGCGGCGACGTGCAGCAGCCGGTAGCGGAGCTTCTTCGGCTCGGCAGCCGCCAGCTCCCCGTCCAGCAGCAGGACGCGCATCCAGGCCAGCAGGTCGATCGCCGCGAGGCTGAGTTCGAGCCAGGCCGAGTTGATCGTGAAGTGGCGGGAGGGGAAGCGGCCGAAGCCTGTGGTCTTGCCGCACCGGATATGGTCCTCGACGGTGGCATGACCGCGGTGGCGGACCTCCAGGAACTGGGCGGAACCCACCACCGGAGTAGGGGGTGTCGGTCAGGAGCACCTGGTGCCTCAGGCCCTCGTCCTGGTCGAACAGGGACAGCTGGGCGCCGGGGTGTGGTCGCTCGCGGCGCACGATGATGCGCGTGCCGGCCGGATAGCCGGTCAGCTCGACCATCCCGGTCAGCTCGGTGACCTCGGCGCCGGCACGGAGCGAGCCGTCCTGGTCCAGGGCGGGATGCCAGAGATGGTCGGGCATGGCCCGGATCGCGTGGCGGACCGGCTCGGTGACCGCGTATCCGACTGAGAAGAAGGTAATGATTCCTCGTTTCCGCACGTCTCGGACGTGGGTGAGGAAGGCCTTCGCGGATCCGGCGCTGTCGGTGCGGACAAGGATGTCAGTGCCGTGCCGGTGGGCGTCGGGGATCTGCGCGAGTGCCTGGTCGAGCACCGTGATGTGGTCGCTCGCGGTGTTAGCGCCGGCGTTTCCGGGCCGCAGCCGGCCGGACAATCCCTCTCCCGTGTTCGCGAGGAAGCACAGCAGCGGGTGGAATCCGAAGCCGCCCTTGTAGGTGGGTGCGGCCTGGTCTTTCTCGGAGTGGCAGGTGACCAGCGTGGCGTCGAGGTCCAGGACCAGCCCGGGCAGCATGCGTCCCGCGGCCCGGACTGCGGGTATGCCCTCACCTTGCTCGGCGGCTTGCAGCCAGGCGACTTCCCGGGCCTGGGCACGGGCCGAGCGCAGAGCGGTCAGTGTCCTCTCGTCGGTGTCGGCGAGCAGTCGCCAGGCCGTCGGTGTCGAGGCGACGGGGCCGAACACCTCGCCCTGGTCCCGCAGAACGGCCAGATCCGCGATGGCCTCGCCTCCGTCGGCGAGCATCACCGCCAGGTCGGTGGCGATCCGGCCCGGATCATGCCCGGTCCCGCGCGGCCGAAGCGGCCTGAGAGCGGCGGAGTACGCGGCGGTCAGCCCGGTGGCATCAGCGAGATCCGCCAGCAACCGTGCCCCGGCATGCCCGACCACCCCGGAACCATCGGCGCTGACACGGACCTTGGGACGCAACCCGATAGCCTGCACGTAGAAAGTGCCCTCCACTTGGACCGACAGAACCCCTCAGCAAAGTTCATCGTTCCAAGTCAGGAAGGCACTTTCGCGTTTCCGCCTCACCAGCTGCCGTACCACACCGAAACGGCGAGGCTAAGGGTTGTCCCGTAACTGCTGGTCACAGGTGAGATGATCTTGGTGTGGCTGGTGTGATCACGGCGTCGGAGCCGTCTTGGATAGCCCCGTTCACGGGGCTGAGTCCGCGCTGTTTCGGGAAGCTGGTGACCGTTTTGC
>NZ_JBFRER010000252.1:0-3694 GCF_052114405.1 Streptomyces sp. M-16
GGCCGTACCCGCGCCGCCGGGATGCCCCGCGCCCGCGCCGGAGCCCCGGGGCGCAACCGCGCCGGTGACCGCCGCCGGGTCCTGCCGCGAGGGGAGTTCGGCCGTCCCTTCGCCGCGGACGGCCGGCCCCAGCTCCTCGGCCCGCAGGATCGCGAGCTCCAGGCGGCGCAGTCCGGGTCCCGGGTCCACACCGAGTTCCTCGCGCAGCCGGTCGCGCACCGTGCGGTACTCGGCCAGCGCCTCGGCCTGCCGTCCGGTGCGGTAGAGGGCTTCGATCAGCTGCTCGGTGAACCGCTCGCGCACCGGGTACCGGCGGGTGCTCTCGTAGAGGTCGACCAGTACCTGATGGCAGTTGCCGGCGGCGAGTTCGAGGTCGCAGACCCGCTCCAGCACCCGCAGCCGCTCCTGTTCGAGCGCGGGCACCGCGTCGCGCTGGAGCATCCGCGAGGCCACGTTGGCCAGGGGCTGGCCGTGCCAGAGCGAGAGCGCCTCGCGCAGCCGGTACAGCTCTTCGTCCGTGCCGGCGGCGGCGCGGGCCTGCGCCGTCAGTAACCGGAACAGCACCAGGTCCAGGGTCTCGGTGTCGTTGCGCATCCGGTACCCGCCCGGTACGGCCTCTATGGTCGTCGCGGATATGCCGTATTTCGCGAATAACCTGCGCAGGCGCAGTACGCACGTCTGGAGCGCGGCCCGCGCGGTCGCGGGAGGCTCCTCGTCCCACACGGCGCGCAGGAGATACCCGGTGGAAACCACGGCGCCGGGATGGAGGAGAAGCGCCGCGAGCAGACTGGTGGGCTTGGACGGTTTGAGAACCACTGTCTCGGGGCCGTGCGCAATACTCAGGGGCCCCAATAGCTGGAACCGCATGATGGTCCCCCGTGTCGGGTCACGTGTTTCGCAGACGAATGTGACGGGTGCGGTGGTCTGCGGAGCTTCCGTGCCGGACATGCTCCGGAAATAGTCCGGACCATAGCCTGAGGATGCTCGCCGCTCCCCGTCGGGCGGTGAATATCTGGAACCCTACATAACGGATCTTGCGAAAGTCGAGGCGTCGACCACAACATTTCCGGTGTACCGGCCCGCCTTCTCCTCTCCGTCACCCGGACGTCCCGTGGAGTTACTGTCGGCGCGTCAATGCTGTTCACGAGTAAACGAGTCCCGATGGTCGGCTCGCTCGAGTCTGAATTGAGTGCGCATTACCCGCGGGTCGAAACGGGATGGGGTGAGAACCTCCGCATGGCCGAATCCAGTCGTCCAGGATGGCGGATTCCGTTTCCCGGAACGGAATCCGCCCTCGTGCGAGAAGGTACGTCCGGCGCCGTTACTCGAAACGGTCCGTGTCACCCGCGCCGCGGCGAATGATTTCGGCCTCGCCGCCGGAGAAGTCGATGACCGTCGTGGGCCGGGTCCCGCAGTCCCCGGAGTCGAGCACGGCGTCCACCACGTGGTCGAGCCGCTCCTTGATCTCCCAGCCCTGCGTCAGCGGCTCCTCCTCGTCCGGCAGGAGCAGCGTGCTGGACACCAGGGGTTCGCCCAGCTCGGCGAGGAGGGCCTGGGTGACGAGGTGGTCGGGGATCCGGACGCCGACCGTCTTCTTCTTGGGGTGCATCAGCTGCCGCGGCACCTCCGACGTGGCCTTCAGGATGAAGGTGTACGGGCCGGGCGTCGCCGCCTTGATCGCGCGGAAGACGTCGTTGTCGACCTGTACGAACTGCCCCAGCTGGGCGAAGTTCTGGCACACCAGGGTGAAGTGGTGGCGGTCGTCGAGGTCGCGGATCGTACGGATCCGGGTGAGGCCGTCGCGGTTGCCGAGCCGGCACCCCAACGCGAAACACGAGTCCGTCGGATACGCGATGAGCGCGCCCGAACGGATGCTGTCGGCCACGCCGCTGATGGTGCGCCGCTGGGGGTTCTCCGGATGTACGTCGAAATACTTCGCCATCCGTCGAGCCTACGGGACCGGACCGGTACCCTCCGCCACCCGTGAACCCCAGGGCGGCCTCCCGCGACCCCATAAGGGGTGTCCGGAAACCGTCGTCCGGTGCGATGGGCCGGGCGGGCCGAGACGGGGGCGGCGGACGGCGCGCTCTGCTCCGTCCGGGTTCTCTTGGCGCGCCCGTTCGGCCCCAGGACCGAGTTTATGATCATCGTTTCGTGCTCCGGTCGTTTTGATGCTGCCATCCGGCGTGTGCGACCTGGGAGGGCTGCGTGGCGAAGTCACGGACTCAAGCGTGGAGTGCGGCGGCAGCGGTGACGGGCGCCCTGCTGGCCGTCGCCGCCGCCCCCGGCCAACCGTCTGCGGGGAACGGCCCCTTGGACCGGACGGCCGCGGGTGCGGCCCGGGACGCCGGGGTCACCCTGCTGGTCGGCCGCGCCGTCGACGGGGAGGACGGCGACCGCGGCCCCGTCACCGCCGGCTGGTGCGAGGCGGGAGCCTTCCGGGGCGGCCCGTGCGGTGCCTGGCGGGAGCAGCGGGTTCTGGCCACCGCCCACGGAGCAGCGTCCGTCCTGCCCGACCCGGCGTTCCGCCGCCCCGAAGCCCTCCCCACGGACGCGGGCGGGCCCCTGGAGATCGCCCTCGCCCACTCGCAGGCCGGCAGCCTCACCGACGTCACCGTCCACGACGGCCACGGCCGCCACCTGGCCGGCGCCCTCTCCCCGGGCGGCGGCCACTGGCGCAACACCGAACCGCTGCGGGCGGGGGAGAGCTACACCGTGCGGGTCGGCGCCCAGGACGGGGACGGCACCCCGGTCGGCGTCACCATGGCCTTCCGGACCGCACCCCCCGCCGACGGCGGCAGGCTCACCGCCGAGTTCGGACCCCGCCCGGGCACGTACGGGGCCGGGGAGATCGTGACGGCCGTCCTGAGCCGCCCGGTCCCCGCCGAGGACGCCGACGCGCGGGCCCGCGTCGAACAGGGCCTCCAGGTCACCTCGGAGCCCCATGTCGAGGGCGCCTGGCACTGGGTCGACGACACCACCCTGCACTTCCGCCCCCGCACCTACTGGCCCGCCCATGCCGTGGTCCGCGTCCGCAGCGGCCTCGACGGGGTCGAGCTCGGCGGCCACGGATACGGAGGCCCCTCCGAGTCCCTGGAGTTCACCGTCGCCGACCGGATCGAGGCCGTCACCGACTCCGCCGCCCACGAGATGACCGTACGCCGCAACGGCCGGGTCATCCGGACCATCCCGGTCACCACCGGCAAGGCGGGCTTCCTGACCCGCAGCGGCATCAAGGTCGTCCTGGGCAAGGAGGCCAAGGTCCGCATGCGCGGGGACACCGTCGGCATCCAGAAGGGCACCAAGGAGTTCTACGACCTCCCCGTCCTCTACGCGACCCGGGTCACCTGGAGCGGCGAGTACGTCCACGCCGCGCCCTGGTCGGTCGAGGCACAGGGCGAGGAGAACGTCAGCCACGGTTGCACCGGCATGTCCACCGAGGACGCCGCCTGGTTCTTCGAGACGGTCCGCGAGGGCGACATCGTCGAGGTCATCAACAGCGGCGGCGCGCCGATGGCCCCCTTCGACAACGGCTTCGGCGACTGGAACATGGACTGGCGCACCTGGCTGTCGGGCAGCGCCCTGAGCTCCGCCGCCACCCGCCCGGCACCCCTCGCCGCGCACACCCCCTCCCGGCTGCACCCGACGACGTGACCGGGCCGCCGGGAGCGGCCGCGCCCGGCCCGCCCGCCGC